>JAFYQN010000019.1 GCA_017559885.1 Clostridia bacterium | reverse complement strand
GATATTTTTGACAAACTTAGCGAAAAACTCGGAATCGGCGCAGACGAATGTACCGAAGACGGTAAATTCTCACTTACCGCTTGCCGTTGCATAGGCGCTTGCGGTTTGGCACCTGTTCTTACCGTTAATGAAGATGTTTTCGGTCGTCTTACAGTAGATGACGTTGATGGCATTCTCGCTAAATACGCTGACTAACTAAAGGAACGATAGTTTATGAAAATAAGTCAAATGCAACAACTTCTTGAAGCAAGAGTTCTTTGCTGTGAGGAAAACATCGACCATCACGTTTATTCCGCGTGCGGTTGCGACCTTATGAGCGACGTTTTGGCTTTTGTTAAAGATCAAGCAGTTTTGCTTACAGGACTTGTAAATCCTCAGGTTATTCGTACAGCCGAAATGATGGATATGATTTGTGTTGTTTTTGTCCGCTCTAAAGTTCCAACCCAAGAAATGATTGACCTTGCTCGCGAAAGCGGTATTGTGTTAATGGTTTCCGACAAACGTCTTTACGAGGCCTGCGGTCTTCTTTACCAGAATGGTCTTGTCGGTAACAAGGTTAAAGAATGAGCGAAGTTTTAAACTTTCATTTCCACGTTGATGGAGATGACTTCACTTCTGCCGGACAGGCATCAATACAAATCAAAAAAAATCTACGACGTTTAGGGCTTGACCCTGAAATCATCAGACGAGTATCCATCGCCATGTACGAAGGCGAAATAAATATGGTTATACACGCTCATGGCGGCGAAGCCGACGTTAACGTGTATGAAGATTTCATTGAAATCATTTTAAAGGATACGGGTCCCGGTATTGAAAATATAGAAAAGGCCATGCAAGAAGGTTTTTCTACCGCCGCTGATCAAATCCGTTCGCTCGGTTTTGGCGCAGGTATGGGTCTTCCCAATATGAGGCGCTATACCGACGATATGAAAATTGAATCAACGGTAGGCGTTGGCACCACAGTTACAATGCGTGTTAACTTGTAAGGAGGACTTTATGCAAACTTATGAACATTCGGTTTTGCTTGACCAAAGCAAATGCACCGGCTGTACCACCTGTTTGCGTCACTGCCCTACCGAAGCAATTCGCATAAAGGACGGTCACGCTGTTATAAACAGCGGTAGGTGTATCGACTGCGGCGAGTGTATTCGCGTTTGTCCGCATAAGGCAAAAAAAGCCGTTTGCAGCAAACTCGAAAGTATGGACCGCTTCAAGTGGAAAATTGCCCTTCCTGCCCCTACTTTGTACGGTCAGTTTGATAATCTTGACGATATAGACTATGTGCTTGGCGGACTTTTAAACATTGGTTTTGACGACGTTTACGAAGTCTCTAAAGCGGCAGAACTTGTATCTGCTTATACGCGTCTTTATCTTAAAACCGACGGTATCAACAAACCTGCCATAAGTTCGGCATGCCCCGTGGTAATGCGACTTATAGCGCTAAGATACCCGTCACTTAACGATAACATTATTCACATGTTGCCTCCAATGGAGGTTGCGGCTCGACTTGCTCGTGAAAAAGCGCTTAAAAATCATCCCGAACTAAACCCCGAAGATATAGGCGTATGTTTTATATCTCCCTGTCCTGCAAAAGCCAGTTACGTAAAAAACGGTTTTGCGGACTATAAAAGTCAGGTTGACGAGGTCGTTTCAATAAGCGACATCTATTTCTTGCTTATAAACGCAATGAATAGAGAAACACCGCTTGAAACACTTTCGGAGTCAGGAATGATTGGTATTGGTTGGGCGCGTTCAGGCGGCGAAGCAACTGCAATTTTTAACGAAAATTACTTGGCTGCCGACGGCATTGAAAATGTTAACCGTGTTTTAGACCAAATCGAAAACGGAAATATTCCACACCTTGAGTTTGTTGAGCTTAACGCCTGTACGGGCGGTTGCGTAGGTGGTGTGCTTACAATGCAAAACCCCTTTATCGCAAAGGCAAGACTTCAAACACTGCGTAGATATTTACCCGTTTCTCAAAACTTTTTAAGCGGCGAAGATTCTAAATACATTCCCGATTACTACCTCTTTAACGACGTCGCCGAATATCAACCCATATCCCGTCTTAGCGATAGCATTGCCGAGTCGATGCGTATGATGTCAGATATTCAAAAACTTCGCGAAACACTGCCCGGTATTGATTGCGGCTCTTGTGGAGCGCCAACTTGCCGAGCATTTGCCGAAGACGTAGTTAAGGGAACGGCAAAGTTAGAAGATTGCCTTATAAAATTACACAAAAAGGATGATTAAAATGACAGTTAAACAATTATCAAGTAGCGGTCAGTTTAACATTCTTTGTATGCCCGAACCCGAGCGTGAGATTGATGGCGTCTATATAGGCGACCTGCTTAGTTGGGTCATGGGCAAAGCCGAGGCCGATAACGTTTGGATAACCATTATGTCCAACATAAACGTTATTGCGGTTGCCTCTCTTTCCGATGTTTCCTGTGTTCTTTTAGCTGAGGACGTTACGCTTGAATCCGACGTTCTTAATACTGCAAAAGAAAAAGGTATCAATATTCTTTCCACCCCGCTTTCAGCATATGAAGCGGCGTTAAAAGTGTCGGGTATGATATAATGAATAGGTATTATTACGACCTACATATTCACTCCTGTCTATCCCCTTGTGGCGACGATGACAACACCCCAAACAACGTTGCGGGTATGGCATCGCTTTGCGGACTAAATATTGTAGCACTTACCGACCATAACACCTGTGACAACTGCCCTGCCTTTTTTGAGGCGGCTCGGCGTTATGGCATTATACCAATTGCCGGTATGGAATTAACAACCAGTGAGGACATTCACGTTGTGTGTTTGTTTGAAACGTTAGAAAATGCTATGGCTTTTGGCGAAAAGGTTAAAACTTTAAGAATACCCTACAAAAACCGTCCTGATATTTTTGGCTCTCAACAAATACTTGACGGGCAAGATAACGTAATCGGCGAAGAAGAAAATTTGCTTATAAACGCAACGCTTATTTCTATAGAGGAAGTACCTGCTTTGGTGCGTGAGTTTGATGGCATTTGCTACCCTGCTCACATCGACAGGCAGTCAAACGGTATTATTTCTATACTGGGTACCTTGCCCGATTCGCCACAGTTTAACTGTGTTGAACTTCACGACGGCAGCAAACGTGATGAATACGTGCAGAAATATAATTTGCAAGATAAAAAAATAATAGTAAGTTCTGATGCGCATAATCTTTGTGATATGCGAGAGCACGAAAATTATTTCGACCTTGATGACGAACCATACAGCAGTAATCTTGTCAGAAAAAAGCTTTTTGAAATGTTGAGGTAATATTATGAAAGAGTTATCACTTAATATTCTTGATATTACCGAAAATTCCGTAAAAGCGGGCGCAACTCTTACCGAAATCTTGATTGTTGAAAAAGGCGACACGCTTACCTTAACAATAAAAGACGATGGTTGTGGTATGAGTGATGAAATTTTAAAAACGGTTGAAAACCCATTTTATACCACACGCACCACGCGAAAGGTTGGTCTTGGTATACCGCTACTTAAAATGGCGGCGGAAATGACTGGCGGACAGGTAAAAATAGTTTCAAGCACAAAAGAGATTGACCACGGTACCACCGTAACAGCGCTCTTTTACAAAAATCATCTGGACTTTACACCGCTTGGCGACGTAAAAGAAACAATAGTGACACTTATTCAAGGTCATCCTGATACCGATTTTCTTTTTACTCACCAAACAACAAATGGCGAAATAAAACTTGACACCCGTGAACTTCGCCAAATTTTAGAAGGTGTCCCCCTTGACACATACGAGGTAATCGTGTGGATAAAAGAGTATCTTAATGAACAGTATTTAACTGTTTTGGATAAATAAATTATTGAATATTTTTCAGAAAGGAAGATATTATATGAAATCTTTGGCTGAACTTCAAGCAATCAAAGACAAAATGAAAGACAAGGTTGTAATCCGCGAAGGTGCAAACTCTACACGCGTTGTTGTTGGTATGGCTACTTGCGGTATCGCAGCAGGCGCACGCCCCGTGCTCGGCGCTTTTGTTGAAGCAGTAAACGAAAGCGGTCTCGCGCAAAGCGTAACCGTTTCACAGACAGGTTGTGTTGGTCTTTGCCAGTATGAACCTATCGTAGAGGTTTACGAAGCAGGTAAAGAAAAAGTTACCTATGTAAAAATGACTGCTGACAAGGCAAAAAAAGTTGTTGAAAAGCATCTTAAAGGTGGCAAGGTTGTAGTAGAATACACCGTTGCTAACTGTGAATAACATTTGGAGGTAAAGTTATGATTCGTGCACATGTACTTATTTGTGGCGGTACCGGCTGTACCTCGTCAGGTAGTAAAACAATTCAAGACGCATTTGAAAAGAACATTGCAGACGCAGGTCTTACCGAAGAAGTAAAACTTGTTCAAACAGGTTGTTTTGGTCTTTGCGCATTGGGTCCTGTTGTTATCGTTTATCCTGACGGTACTTTCTATAGCCGTGTTACCACAGATGACGTAAAAGAAATCGTAGAAGAACATCTTTTAAAAGGTCGTCCTGTTGAACGCTTAATTTACAGCGATACAGGCACTGATGAAACTGTAGATGCTACAAGCGTATCACTTAATGATACTGCTTTCTACAAATCACAAAACCGTGTTGTTCTTCGTAACTGCGGCGTTATCGACCCCGATAACATTGAAGAATACATCGCTATGGACGGTTACGCAGCTCTTGGTAAAGTTCTTACCGAAATGAAACCTGAAGACGTTATCCAAACAGTTATGGATTCTGGTCTTCGCGGTCGTGGCGGCGGCGGCTTCCCAACCGGTCTTAAGTGGAAATTCTGCGCTCCTAATAAGGCAGACCAAAAATACGTAGTATGTAACGCCGATGAAGGCGACCCAGGTGCATTTATGGACCGTTCAGTTCTTGAAGGCGACCCACACTGTATTATTGAAGCAATGACAATTGCAGGTTACGCAGTAGGCGCAACAAAGGGTTACGTTTACGTTCGCGCTGAATACCCAATCGCTGTTGCTCGTTTGCAACACGCTATCGACCAAGCTAACGAATATGGTCTTCTTGGTAAAGACATCTTTGGTTCGGGCTTTGACTTTGACCTTCAGATTCGTCTTGGCGCCGGTGCATTCGTTTGCGGTGAAGAAACTGCTCTTATGACATCTATAGAAGGTAACCGTGGCGAGCCACGTCCACGTCCTCCGTTCCCTGCAGTTAAAGGTCTTTACAACTCACCAACAGTTGAAAACAACGTTGAAACCTTTGCTAACATTCCTCAGATTATTCTTAACGGCGCTGATTGGTTTAAAACAATGGGTACCGAAAAATCATCTGGTACAAAGGTATTCGCTCTCGGTGGTAAAATTGAACACACCGGTCTTGTAGAAATCTCTATGGGTACCACACTCCGTCATATCATCGAAGATATCGGTGGCGGTATTCCTAATGGTAAGAAATTTAAGGCAGCTCAAACAGGCGGTCCTTCAGGCGGTTGTATTCCTGAATCACTTATCGACACCGAAGTTGACTTTGACAACCTTACCGCTATTGGTTGTATGATGGGTTCAGGCGGTCTTATCGTTATGGACGAAGACAACTGTATGGTTGACATGGCTAAATTCTTCCTCGAGTTTACCGTTGATGAGTCTTGTGGTAAGTGTACACCTTGCCGTGTTGGTACAAAGCGTCTTCTTGAAATGCTTGACAACATCACAACAGGCAAAGCAAACCTTGAAGATATTGATAAGCTTGAAGAACTTTGCTACTACATTAAGCAAAACTCACTTTGCGGTCTTGGTCAAACAGCTCCAAACCCAGTACTTGCTACACTTAAGTTCTTCCGCGACGAGTATGTTGCTCACGTTGTTGACAAAAAGTGTCCTGCAGGCGTATGTAAAGATCTTCTTACATTCGTTGTTGACAAAGATAAATGTATCGGTTGCGGTCTTTGCGCTCGTAACTGTCCTGTTAATGCAATTGAAAAGACAGATTACATAGCACCCGGTCACAAACTTGCTTCTTACACAATTGATACTGACAAGTGCATTAAGTGCGGCGTATGTATCGGCAACTGTAAGTTTAAGGCAATCAGTAAAGTATAAGAAAGGAGCCAAACAATAATGGATATGATTAACGTAAAAATTAACGGTATTGCAGTAAGCGTACCACAGGGCTCCACAGTTTTAGAAGCAGCCCGCGTAGCAGGTGTAGAAGTTCCTACCCTCTGCTTTATGAAAGAAAAGAACGAAATTGGTGCTTGCCGTATTTGTATGGTAGAGGTAAACGAAGGCCGTGGTTTCCGCCTTGTTACCGCTTGCGTATTCCCCTGCTCAGAAGGTATGGAAGTTATCACTAACTCTGAAAAAGTTCAAAAGTCACGTAAGACAACACTTGAACTTATTCTTTCAACACATGATAAAAAGTGCCTTTCTTGCGCACGTTCAACCAACTGCGAACTTCAAAATCTTTGCCGTGACTACGGCGTAGATGAAGGCGCATTTGAAGGCTTTAAGCCTGTATACGATATCGATTACAGCACACCACACCTCGTACGTGACAACAACAAGTGTATTCTTTGCCGTCGTTGCGTAGCAGTTTGTGAAGAGCAGTACGTAAGCGTTATCGGCGCAAACGACCGTGGTATTGACACCAACATTGGTCAGGCATTTAACCTTTCACTTAACAACACTCCTTGTATCTCTTGCGGTCAGTGTACTGCAGTTTGTCCTACAGGCGCACTTACCGAAAAGGATGATACAGATAAGATTTGGGCAGCGCTTGCTGATCCTACCAAAACTGTTGTTGTTCAAACAGCTCCTTCAATCCGTGCAACTTTGGGCGAATGCTTCGGTATGCCAATCGGCTCTAACGTTGAAGGCAAAATGGTAGCAGCTCTTCGTCGTCTTGGTTTCGACAAGGTATTTGATACCGACTTTGCTGCTGACCTTACAATTGTTGAAGAAGCAAATGAACTTCTTGACCGCGTTAAGAACGGTGGAGTTCTCCCAATGATTACTTCTTGCTCACCTGGTTGGGTTAAGTTCTGTGAACTTTACTACCCAGATATGATTAACCACCTCTCAAGCTGTAAATCTCCACAGCAAATGGCTGGCGCAGTTATCAAGACCTACTGGGCACAAAAAGAAGGCATTGACGCTAAAGATATTGTTAGCGTATCAGTTATGCCTTGTACTGCAAAGAAATTTGAAATTGGCCGTGACGATCAGTCAGCTGCAGGTGTTCCTGATGTTGATATTGCTATCACAACACGTGAACTTGGCCGTATGATTGAACGCGCAGGTCTAAACTTTGTAAATCTTCCTGATGAAGATTTCGATAATCCACTTGGCGAAGATACCGGCGCTGCTGTAATCTTTGGTGCTACCGGTGGTGTTATGGAAGCGGCACTCCGTACAGCTAACGACTGGATTAGTGGCAAAGACAACGCAGACGTTGACTACACCGCAGTTCGTGGCACTATGGGTCTAAAGCAGGCTACTGCTAAGCTTGGCGACTTAGAAGTTAAGGTTGCTGTAGCTTCTGGCGCTGCTGCTGCAAAGGTTGTAATGGATAGAATGAAGGCCGGCAACCCAGACGGTTGGACCTTTGTTGAAATTATGGGATGCCCAGGCGGTTGCGTAAACGGCGGCGGACAACCAATTCAACCACAGTCAGTACGTGATACTGTTGATCTTAAGGCAGTTCGTGCAAAGGCACTTTATGATCAAGATGCTGCAAGCGCACTCCGTAAGTCACACGAGTCACCCGTTGTAAAGACTCTTTACAGCGAATGGTATGATGGTTTTGGCGGCCACAAGGCTCACCACGACCTCCACACCACTTACGTTGCTCGTAAGAAATACAACGCTGAATAAAATGCACAATGCATAATTAAAAGAAAAGCACTTTCTAAAACATTTAGCAAGTGCTTTTTTACGTTGATATTTAATCAACTAATAATCATTTTTATTTTCAACATTTGGTTCTATTTTATTTACTTTCCTTTTATACGGAGATGGACCCCACTGATTATCGTAATAACTGCTTTTTATGCACATAAAATAAACCATTATAAATGGACCCGCATACGGTATAAAACTTAAAAAATAGCAAAATCCACTTTTCCCAATATCATGATATCGCCTTACAACCAATGAGATTGTAGGAACGATATGTGCCAAATAAAATATAGGAACTACTAAAAAACAAAGCAAAAACATTATTGCAAATATTTCAATTATTTCTTCCGGAATTATATATAAATCTTCTACCTCACTTAATATACCGAACACAAACATAGGCAGCATACATACTATATTTATT
>JAFYQN010000153.1 GCA_017559885.1 Clostridia bacterium | reverse complement strand
AAGCCACGGAGTGCTTGTTACCTCATAAGGTGGGGTGTCGCTAAAATCGCAGGGGTATTTGTCGGTATGCTCACGCATATCTGAGCCATAAAGCAATTTTAAAAATCCCATTTGCAACATGTGCGCTTTTAGATTATATCCTATGTTAAAACTGTTTTTAAAACTTTGCAAATCCTCGCCCGTAAGTCCTGCTATAAGGTCGATGTGAATGTGCATGTTTTGAAAACTTAAAAGCGTTTTTATGTTTTTTATAAGTTTTTGGGTATCGGTTTTGCGGTTGATTGTCTTTAGCGTTTGCTCGTTAAAAGACTGCATACCAATTTCAAGCTGAACGGCGCTATGTGGCATTTCTTTTAAAATGGCGAGCGTTTCCTCATGCAAAATATCGCCTGCAATCTCAAAATGAAAACAAACACCGCTCGGTATTTTTGTACCGTAATTTTCTTTGATGAAAAGCAATATCTCATTTGCTCGGCGGTAGTTTGCATTAAAGGTGCGGTCAACAAACTTAACGGTTTTTGTGCCTGAATTTGCAAGTAGTAAAATATTTTGCTTAACTGTATCCATATCAAAATATCGTAGTCCCCCACATCTGCCCGAAAGACAAAACGCGCAACGGTATGGGCAACCGCGAGAGGTTTCGATATAACAAATTCGACCTTTAAGATTGTCTAAAAATTCTTGTGTGTATGGGTTTGGCGGTGTAACATCGTATTGATTTTCAGGTGTTGATAGTATCTCTTTACCCTCGCGGTAGGTAAGCCCGTCAACATTTGCAAAGTCGCTTTTAAAATTTAGAGCGTCAATAAGTTTTGGTGTATTGAATTCTCCCTCGCCCGATAGCACAAAATCTACAAAATCATATTTTTGCAAAACGTCTTGCGCGCGATAGGCAACCTCGGGACCACCTAAAATTATTTGGGCAGTGGTTCTTTCTTTTAAAACTTTGCAAACATACAGGGTTTGTTCGATATTCCATATATAACACGAAAAGGCGTAGACGTCGGCATCGGGTATGTTTGCCGCAAATTCATCAAGGTCGGCATTTATGGTGCTTTCGCAAACGGTGGCGCAAAACTCGCTTTTGCAAAACTCGTTTGCTCCTGCCAAAAGACACCAAGGAGATAAAGACGCGTGAATATACTTTGAATTAAGACAACCGATTACAAGTTTCATTTTTGCCACCGCCTTTCGTTTTTTGTATTATACTATATTAAAAGTTTTTACACAACAACAAATATATTGTTGTTTATTGAAATTTATTGTGATACAATATGTAAAAAGGCGGTGTTGTTTTTGAAAATTTCTACCGAAATAGGTTCGGCATCTAAAATTATATGCGAAGAAAAGGTTGTCGAATACGTAGCAAAAGCCGGTTTTGACGCGTGGGATTTTTCTATGTTCAGTATGTGCAAGTACGATTGGGGCACAAACTCTCTTTTAGAAAACAATCACCCCCTATCAAGCAATAATTATCTCGCTTTTGCGCGACGCTTAAAACAAATCGGTCTTGATAACGGTATTCATTGTAATCAATCGCACGCGCCGTTCCCCGTATATTGTAAAGAAATTCGTGATTATTTAAAGCGCGCTATAGAGTGCACAGCCGAAGCCGGCGGTAAGATTTGCGTAATACACCCCGACAATTATAAATCGGCAGACGAAAATGCTGAAATGTACCAAGAACTTTTGCCGTTTGCAAAACAGCACAACGTTAAAATAGCCACCGAAAATATGTGGTGTTGGGATAAAACTCTCGACCAATCAAGTTTTGCGGCATGCGCCACGCCAAAAAGTTTCTGCGAACATATTGATGCGCTAAACGACGATTTTATGGTCGCCTGTCTTGATATTGGTCACGCCGAAATGCGCGGTTCTGACACAACGGCGGTCGAAATGATAAAGTCACTCGATTATCGTCTACAGGCGCTTCATATTCACGACAATGACAAATGGCACGACTCACACCAGATACCATTTAGTATGGATATAGATTTTGCGCCCATTATAAAGGCGCTTAAAGTAATCGGCTATAATGGTTATTTCACATTAGAAGCCGATAAATATCTTGACGCGTATAATACCGAAAACATTTTTGACGGTATTAAAAACCTTGCCGATAGCGCAAAAAAA
The DNA here is from genome assembly GCA_017559885.1 of Clostridia bacterium. Classification (GTDB taxonomy): domain Bacteria; phylum Bacillota; class Clostridia; order Oscillospirales; family Acutalibacteraceae; genus UBA737. Next base: position 5,951 of record JAFYQN010000153.1, on the reverse strand, counting down.
CTTGTAGAAATATATAACAATATTTAAGAGGTAATTATATGTCAGGTATGACTTCAATAAAAGAAATTTACAAAATAGGTCGCGGACCGTCAAGCTCACACACCATAGGTCCCGAGCGAGCATGCAAAATATTTAAAGGGCAAAACCCTGATGCCGACAGTTTTAAAGCGATTCTTTTTGGTTCGCTTGCAAAGACGGGCAAAGGTCACGGCACCGATACCGTAATTGTTAAAACCTTTGCGCCTATTTCTTGCGAGATTGAATTTAATATGGACGTTGTCGATTTACCTCACCCAAACACAATGCTTCTTATCGCATTTAAAGACGGTAAAGAAATTGCCAAGACACGCGTGTTTAGTGTAGGCGGCGGATATATAGAGTTTGAAAATATGTGTCCCGAAAAGTTAGAAACCGTTTACCCTCACGACAAGTTTACCGATATTGCCGCATACTGCGAAGATAAGGGTATTAAACTTTGGCAGTATGCGTTAGAGTTTGAAGGGCAAGAATTAAAAGAGCATATTGCAACTATATGGGACGCTATGAAACGCTCTATTAAAAACGGTCTTAACGACGAAGGTATTTTGCCCGGTGGATTAGACGTTCAAAAGAAGGCAAAAACACTATTTAACAGTCAGCATATAGACGAAAGCGCCGAAACCCGACAAAACCGTATGGTTTGCGCCTTTGCCTTTGCGGTAAGCGAGCAAAATGCCGCAGGCGAAACCATTGTAACAGCGCCAACCTGTGGCGCGGCAGGAGTGCTGCCTGCAACGCTTTATTACCATCAGCAAAAATCGGGATTTAGTGACGAGCAAATTTACCACGCGCTTATGACAGCAGGGCTTATAGGTAATCTTATTAAAACCAACGCGTCAATTTCGGGCGCCGAGTGCGGTTGTCAGGCAGAGGTTGGTTCGGCTTGCGCTATGGCATCAGCCGCATTGGCAGAATTGTTTGATTTAACTATTGACAAAATTGAGTATGCCGCCGAAATTGCAATAGAGCATCATTTGGGTCTTACTTGTGACCCTATTTGCGGTCTTGTGCAAATTCCTTGTATAGAGCGCAACGCCGTTGCGGCAATGCGCGCTATAAACGCTGTTAACCTTTCAAGTTTTTTGTGGAACACACGAAAAATATCGCTTGACCACGTTATTCACACCATGAAAGAAACAGGTCTTGATATTTGTTCCAGATACAAGGAAACCTCCGAAGCAGGTCTTGCTAAAATTAAATTATAAAAGTTAAAGAGCACTCAAGCCGAGTGCTCTTTTTTGTTTTACAAAGTTAGTACTTCTTTTAATTTTTCGCCCAACACTTGCGCCATGCTTGCAAAGCCGCAATCGTTTGGATGACAGTTTTCTATAAGCGCATACTCAGCGATAGAGTCATCTAGCAAATCGGTGCCCTTGATGTAATAAACGTTTTTATCACCTGCCGCTACGGCATTATTATAGGTGGTCATCATCACGTCTATTCGCTCTTGCTCGCCTGGGGCAAGGTGCTTTTTGGGTCTTGTTGTCATTATAATCGGAATATCGGGGTGCGCCGCTCTAATAATCTTAAAGAATTTTTCGTGAGTGGCTTTATAGTGTTCTAAATTATCGGCATTGTAGTCATAGTCATAACAAAACGCACTCATTTCGCGACCTGCTATATGGCGAGCGATTTCCTCCTCGCCTTTGGCGCTACCTGCAAAACCAAAGCTCAAAAAATCGCTATCAAGTTCGCGAGATATAATGCTTGGGTAGGTGTTGCCAGGTCTAGACGCGCATCCGCCCTGTGTTACCGAAGAGCCATAAAACACAATGGGTTTTGTGTTTTTGTAGTCACCTGCAGGCTTTAGTGTTGAACCCTCTTTTATACCGATATACACCTTATGCACACAAGAGTAAATAGGCATATTTATTGTGTACTCACGCTCTTGTGGGTTTGGTATATTTATCACATTTTCGTATTCGTTTTCGGTGTCAAGCGGTGGAATAATTGTGCCAAAGTATTGCTTGCCTGAGTAAACGTCGCAACCCAAAAGTCCTGTTATCGAAAAGAAGGAAAACTTGCTCGTACCGCTAACAACCAATTTCATGGCGATATACGGACTATCGGTAACAAAGCGAATTCTGCCGCCTGTGGTGTGTCCGTTTAGCCACTTTATACTGTCGTTTATGCCCTCGGCAAACTCTCTTGGCATACGCACGTAGCGATCGCCCTCGCGGTAAACGCCGTGTATTCTAAACGGCTCGTTGTCAATATCATAAAAGGTAAGACCCTCGCGTTCGATTTTGGTTTCTACCTTCATATTTTTGTCTATTTTTGTAAAATCCATAAATTTCCCTTATTTTAAAATTTCTTTTAGTTTTTCGCCTATGGTCTTTGCCATGCACCAAAAACCAACGTCGGTTGGGTGCACGTTATCAACAAGCGCCACCTCGCGCATTCCCTCGGGGAAGAAGGTTTTGCCGTCTACGTAGTAAACGTTTTTATCTCCTGCGGCAACTGCATTGTTATAACTTACCATTAGCACCTCTTCAAAAAATCTTCTTTCGTTTGATGAAAGATAATATTTAGGGCGAGATACCATAATAATTGGCAAATCGGGGTTTTTCTCACGTATGATTTTAAACATACGCTCGTGGGTGCTTTGATAGTGTTCAAGTGTCATAGAATTGTATTCGTAATCGTAAACAAATACACTCATATTAAGGGTTGCTATATAGTTAGCAATCTCGTCTTCGGCTTTGGCGCTGCCTGAAAAACCAAGGTTTACAAAGTCGGCATCTAGCTCGCGCGAAATGATGCCCTGATACGCGTTGCCCGGTCTAGACGCGCATCCGCCTTGGGTTACCGAAGAGCCATAGTAGCAAATTGGTATGCTTATTTCATATTCGGGCGCGGCAGTTAGTACGCTACCCTCTTTTATACCAACGTAAATTTTATCTACTCCGCTATAAAGAGGCATATTTATTGTGTATTCACGCGCCTCATTGTCGGTAAATGGTATGTTGATAACTCCCTCATACTCGTTTTGCACGTTGGTTGGCGGTACGATTGTACCAATATAACGAGTGCCTGAGTACATATCGCAACCAATACTGCCTGTAAATGTAAAGTGCGGCATTTTGTATGCGTTATTAACCTTTACGCTAATTGCGACGTATGGGCTATTGGTTACAAAACGAACTCGTCCGCCCGCGGTGTGGGTATGCAGACCATAAACACCGTCGCTAACGCTCTTTGCAACGTCGGCAGGAAGTCGCACATAGTGGTCGCCGTCACGATAAACGCCATAAACCTTAAAAGGCGCTTCATCCGTGTCAAAAAATGTTAACCCTTCGCGTTCTATTTTTGTTTCAACCTTAAAATTCTTATCAATTTTAGAAATGTCCATAATAACACCCTTTCTTTAAACGCATTGTATCACACAGCGTTTTAATAATCAATATTGTAAATGGCAATTTTTTTTGATATAATACGTAAAAAGGTAGGTTTTTAATATGTATAATTTTTTTGTAAACATTGAAAACAAAAAGGATGGCCGATATTTTATTGTCGGCTCTGATTTCAATCATATAAAAAACGTTTTGCGAATGAACGTTGGCGAGCAGTTTTTTGTAAGTTGCGAGGGGACTAGCGACCTTTGCGAGCTTGAATCCATAGAAACCGATACCGTCATCGCAAAGATTATAGAGGAAAACTATCAAAACACCGACCTGCCTATAAAAATCCACCTGTTTCAAGGTCTGCCCAAAAGCGACAAGTTAGAGCTCATTATACAAAAAACGGTGGAGCTCGGTGTTGCGAGCATTACCCCTGTGGCTATGAAACGCAGTATTGTAAAAATAGATGACAAAAAGAAAAAGTCCAAGCGCGAGCGTTGGCAAGCAATTGCCGAAGCGGCGGCAAAACAAAGCAAACGCACAAGTATTCCCGAGGTGTGTGACGTCTTATCATACAAGGAAATGCTAGGTGTAGCCAAGGATTTGGATCTGCTTTTGGTGCCTTATGAGTGCGCCGAGGGTATGGCGGCAACCAAAGACGCGCTCTCTAAGATTAAGGGCGGTATGTCGGTTGGCATCATCATAGGTCCTGAGGGTGGCTTTGAGCCAAAGGAGATTGACGCGGCGCTTGAAATCGGCGGCAAGGTTATTTCCCTCGGCTCGCGTATTTTACGCACCGAAACTGCCGCTATTACCACCACAGCAATGTGTATGCTATATAGCGAAATGGAATTATAAGCCCTTTTGCCATACTTGTATCCCTCCACCACCTTCGGTGGTCCCCCTCCCTTTAGGCAAGGGATGCTTAAACCGCAATGACAGAGGTGTAAATATTTTATAACATGAAACAATTACCAATTGAATTTATAACCCGAATGAAAAATTTGCTCGGGGACGAGTACCCAGAGTTTGAGGCGGCCATAAACGACACGCCGCAAAAGGCTTTTAGAGTAAACAAGAGCAAGATTTCTACCCAAGATTTTCAAAAAATCAACCCATTTGGTAGTGAAAAAATCCCCTACGTTGACGGAGGGTATTACCTAAACTACGAAAAGGTTGGCAATCACCCCTTTCACCACGCGGGGTTAATTTACGTACAAGAGCCCGCCGCAATGGCGCCTGCCGAGTGTGTCAGCATTGACCCCGATGACAAAGTGCTTGATATGTGCGCGGCGCCCGGTGGCAAAAGCACACAGCTAAAAAACCGACTTGGCGATGGCGGATTGCTCGTTTCAAACGAGATTATTCCCTCGCGTTGCAAAATCCTTACAGGCAATATAGAGCGACTCGGTCTTAAAAACTGTGTTACCACCTGTACCGATACCGCTCGCCTAGCCGAGCTTTTTCCAAACACGTTTGACGTTATAATGGTTGACGCGCCCTGCTCAGGCGAGGGTATGTTTAGAAAAGATGACGTCGCCATTACTGAGTGGTCGCAAGAAAACGTGCAAAAATGCGCGTTACGCCAAACCGAGATACTCGAAAACGCGGTCAAGTGCCTAGCCGACGGCGGCACTATAGTCTATGCTACCTGTACCTTTTCGCCCGAAGAAAACGAGATGCAGATTGACGCATTTTTAAAAGCGCACCCCGATTTTGAGATTATACCCGTGCCCGAGATTGTGCAAGAACACAGTTGCGACGGCATAGCATTTGACGGTTGCAGTTGCCAAAACATACACCTCGCGCGACGCTTTTACCCACACAAAACTCGTGGCGAGGGTCAGTTTGTTGCGGTGCTAAAAAACACGAGAGAAAAAATTTTTCCGTTAGTGACAAAAAACGTAAAAAAAGCAAAAATTGACCCTGTTTTGATTGATTTTTTGCAAAACACTCTCGAAAACTACAACGAAAACGACATTTACCTTTATGGCGATACCCCTGTTTTTTATAGTGGCGATATAGAAATAAAACGCGGTAACGCCTTTATGTGCGGTGTTACCATTGGCGAAATAAAGAAAAACTACGTGTTACCCCACCACCAACTATTTATGGCGTATGGTAACGATTTTAAACGCAAAATTGACCTTACCCCCGATAGTGATGATATAATAAAATATCTTCACGGCGAGGAAATCAAAGCCGACTGCCCAAACGGTTGGGCGGTAGTTACCGTTTGCGGTGTGCCCTTGGGCGGCGCAAAGGTGTCAAACGGCGTGGCAAAAAACCACTATCCAAAGGGGTTAAGAATATTAAAATAATCAAAAAGGTAGCACCCTAACGAGTGCTACCTTTTGTCGTTGTTTTGTCAATCACGGAACCGTCCCCTGTCTTTGTCCCCTGTCTTTGTGTTTACCTTCTCAACTTAATAAATTCAAAAATCACACTTATAATTACAGCCAAAACAAAAATTCCAATAAGAATAATATTTGATATTGTGTCAGAAAGTTGTGTTGTACTAACATCATATAGTGTAGTTTCAATACCACTGTTATCTTTAACAATTATCTT
>JAFYQN010000152.1 GCA_017559885.1 Clostridia bacterium | reverse complement strand
AGCGCTTTTTAGTCCTGCTTCATCGCCGTCAAGAAAGTCGAGAATCTTTACGTTAAAGCCGTGACGTTCACCCCAACGGGTGTACATACGTACAAGCATCTGCGCCCAATCCATTGCTTCGGTACCACCCGAACCTGCGTGGAAGGTAAGAATTGTGTTGTTACCGTCATATTCGCCTGTAAGCAAAGTTGTAAGGCGAAGGGATGATAGTTTTTCTTCCAGCTCGTCTATAGAAAAGGTAATTTCCTCTACCATCGAGGTGTCGCCTTCTTCATCTGCCATATCAATAAGCACGAGAAGGTCGTCATATGATGACGCTATACTGTCATACGTTTCAACTTTGTTTTTGAGTTTACCTGTTCTTTGCACAACGGCTTGTGAGTTTTCGAGGTCATCCCAAAAACCGGGCGCCGTTTGTTTAAGTTCAAGTTCTTCTATATCGCGAACGAGTTTGTCATAACCTATCGCATCACGTAGGTCGTGAATTTCTTGTTCATTAGCGATAAGACGCAGTTTTAATTGCTCAAATTCAAGCATTAATTTTCCTCCAAATTATTTTGTAAGTACGTAAGCGTGCCATTCTTCACGCATTAGACTTTCACTTATTGTAAAACCGTGTTCCAAAGCCGATTTTTCAACCTCGGCGGCGCGCATATCAATAATACCCGATACAATAAGTATGCCGTCATCTTTCATAAAATCAGCAACGTTTTGGAAAAGTCGTATTACAACGTCGGCAACAATATTAGCGCATACAATGTCATATTTACCGCTAATCTTATCGGCAAGGTCACCTACTAAAAATTCGGTTTTAGCGCTAACGCCGTTAATTTCGGCATTTTGGATTGCGGTCTTAACCGACTGCGCGTCAATATCAACGCCAATCGCGCTTTTAGCGCCAAGCAAATCAGCCGCAATTGCAAGTATGCCGCTACCTGTACCAATATCAAGTACGGTTGTATCATCATTTACTCTTTTTTCAAGTATTTCGAGGCAAAGCGACGTAGTCGCATGACTACCCGTACCAAAAGCGGCGCCAGGGTCAAGACTTATAACTGTACGATTATCTTTGTTATCATACTTTTCCCAACTTGGGCAAACCGCCAACCTTTCGCCAATTTCAAACGCTTTGAAATATTTTTTCCAATTTTCGTTCCAATCGGCATCGTCAACAAGTTCGCACTTAATTTCATTATCAATACCGCAGGCGGTAAAACGCTCGCGAAGGTATGATACCGCCTCAATAGCGTTATCACTTTCAGCAATATACATATGAATTATAGAGTGGGTTCTATCCTTGTTTACAAGTTCATCATCAATAAGGTCAATATGCGCAATCTCTTCGGCATCGGCCTCAAGATTTGTGTAATCTTCGATATAAATTCCGTAAGGTACGGTCATATTTGCAATAGCAGCAGCCTCATCGGTTTTATCGGTAGGCACACGCGCAGTTATTTCGGTCCAATCCATATTAACACCTCAAATAGTTATTATATCATAAGTTGTGTAAAATTAAAAGAAATTTTTTATATTTTCTTGCGATGCGATTACCGTACCCTGTACCATACCGCCGCGACCACCGCCGCGAACGGCAAATTTGCTTTTAAAATTATTAAAAAATTCTTGCAAATCGGCATCTGCTCCGCAAATTGCAAAGGAGTAATTTTGGTCACTACCCGAAAATACCGCCCTGATTCCACCAAGTGTTTTATGTAATTTATCGGCCATTACTTGCAAATCTTTTATATCGCAATCGTCAACAAAAATATATTTTGTGTTTTCATTTGCCGAAGCAATAGTAAGCTCGGCAATTTTCTTTTTTAGTTCGTTTGTTTTTTGGTTTGCAAGCGCGCACTTTTCATCAAGTTTTTGTACCGCTTCGAAAGAATTTTCTTGCTTTGCAGATAACATTGATGAAATTTGAGATATATTTTCATATTTATTTTTATAATCGTTTAATGCAAACATACCACATTTAAGCACAATACGTATACCGCCGCGCATACGCTCGGTATCGAGCAACTTTATTAAACCAATTTCACCGGTAGTTTTTACGTGCGGAGCGCAACAAGCGCAAATATCGGTATCTTTGATTTTGACAAGTCGCACTGCGCCATCAATCTCTTTTTTACTGCGATAATCGGTATTTTTCAGTTCTTCGTCGCTTGGGTAATACGCTTTTACAGGCAAATTTTGCCAAACCTTTTGATTTGCTAAAAACTCAACTTGGTTTAACTGCTCACGTGTAAGTTCTTTATCAAAATCAATTGTGACAAGTTCCTCGCCCAAATGAAAACCTACGTTGTTAACACCAAACAATTTATGCGCTATACCCGATACGATATGTTCGCCCGTATGGTTTTGCATAAAGTTAAATCGACGGTCAAAATCTATTTTGCACTCGACCGTATCACCAACATTGATTGGTTGCGAGGTAAAGTGATAAACCACGTCATTTTCAATTTGTGTATCAAAAACATTGGCGTCATTAAGTGTACCCTTATCCCCTGCTTGTCCGCCGCCTTCGGGGAAAAAAGCAGTTTTATCAAGCACGATTTTAAAACCGTTGTCGATTGTTAGACAATCAACTACAATCGCCGTAAACTCTTTTATATAAGCGTCTTTTTCGTAAAGTTTTTCACTCATCCTAATTTCTCCAAGATAATGTGCGCTACCTTGTAAATATCGCCTGCGCCCATTGTGATTATAAGGTCGCCCTCGTTAGCGCTTGCAATCATTTTTTCTGCTAACTCGTCATAATCGGCAACAACCTCAGCGTTAGGCAAAGCGCTTGTAACGTCTTCGGATTTTACTCCGTAAACGTTTTCTTCACGTGCCGCTACAATAGGCGTCATAAACACCTTGTCGGCAACCGATAGCGATTCTATCATACCGTCACGCAGTAGCGCCACGCGAGAGTATGTGTAAGGTTGAAAAACAACTATAACCTTTTTATAATCAAGCGTTTTTGCCGCCTGCAATGTAGCCATCATTTCGGTTGGGTGGTGCGCGTAGTCGTCAACTACGGTAACACCCTTTGCTTCGCCTATAAACTCAAAACGTCTGCCCGCGCCTGTAAATTTAGACAAAGCGTCGGCAATACCATCGGGGTCAACACCCATTTCATAGCATACGGCAAACGAAACCAAGCCGTTATACACGTTGTGTTTACCGGGCGCGTGCATTTCGAGGTGTCCTCTTTTTTCTCCCTTATTCATTACATCAAAACAATATCCGTATTTTCCTGCTATAACGTTTTGTGGGTAGTAGTCATTATCTTCGCAAAAACCATAGGTTACAACCTTTGACTGAATATCAGCTACAACATCTCTTGCATTTTGATCGTCGCCGTTTGCGTAGCAAATTTTACCCATAGATACAAACTT
>JAFYQN010000018.1 GCA_017559885.1 Clostridia bacterium | reverse complement strand
CTCTTTATGCTACCTCTCGTAGTTAAGATTACAAAGAACTACGTTGACCGTAAGGTTAAAAACAAAGACGTAAAACCAATTCTTTCTTACGACCCTGCTATTCAAGCAGAAACCGAAATTGCTATTGCAAACGGCGAAGAATAAGCCCTCTCTTGAATGTTCTAATCAGAACATCCTGAATAAACAAAACGGTGAAAGCATTTTGCTTTCATCGTTTTGTTATTTAAAGTTATCTTTTTATAATATGTGAAAAATCTATATACCCGTTATCCTCTTCCATTAAAACGTTTTCAAGTGTTGATATATATGATATATTGGTATTTTGGTATGCCACAGGTATTATTATATTTCCGTTTAGCGCTTCTTGTTGCAACGTTGCAGGGTCGGCGGCATTGCTTACAGTGACAAAGTTTTTAGCGTATTCGCTATACAAATCGCTTTTTGCGGTTATTGGGAACAACGCAAACGGAAGAGTACTCTCGCTTATTTCTTTTTGCATTACAGCAAGATTGGTTGACGACTCAATATTTATAAAAGTACTGAAATTTTGTTGCCAGTGGCCCACTATTGCGGTGGCAAGCGCTTTTACGCCGTCACCTTCATAATAATAAAGTGTTGATTGTGGAAATTTCGAATTCTCCATAGCGCCAATTTGCGCCGACATAACCGATTTTGCCTCATCTATATTATATTCGGTAAGCCCTACACCATCGGCATTTATGCCTAAAATTTCAGGATATATTGATTTTGCCGCCGTAAATCCGCTTGGTAAAGCGCCTGTGTACACACTATTAGAAAAACCAAGCGCAAATGCGCGACGCACCTCGGGCGAATAGTTACGGTCGATTGTCATAACCCAACATATATTTTGAACGCTTTGGGTTGTAAACAACGACGTATCAACATTATCTAATTCTCCACACGGCATAAACGCCATATCGCTATCGCCGTCGTTAAGTCGTACGCTTTGTAATTCATTACCAATACAACTTATAAATACTGCGGCATTTTGCGCTTCAAAATCGCCTATGTATTCCTCGTTTTTATAAAGTCGTATACCAAAATCTTCTTTATTCCATTTGGTAAGTCGGTAACTGCCATTAGAAATAATGTGTTTAGAATCAAGACCGTATTTACCAATACTGTCATCAAAAAACTCTTGGTTACAAGGCATACAAACCGCCGTGGTAAGTGTGTCGGTAAAGTTTACGTCTTCTCGGCATAAAGTAATTGTAAAGGTATGCTCGTCAACCGCCTTTGCGCCCAAACTTGATAGGTCGGCGGCACCGTTCGCTATTTGCTCGGCATTGGTAACCGCAAACAGTCGCGATGCATTGGGCGACTTGATTTTGGGGTCTACCGCGCGCCTGAATCCAAATTCAAAATCATAGGCGGTAAGCGGTGTGCCATCACTCCATACAAGGTCATCTTTTAATTTAAAGGTATAGGTAAGATTTTCACAAGTATAACTTTCGCATGCGCCGTTAACTATTTTGCCGTCAATATCTCGACGAAGCAATCCCTCGTATATGTTGCGCGCAATAAGCAACTCGCTATCGCTTGATGCAAGTTGAGGGTCAAGCGTCTTGGGTTTTTCCAAGAGTTCAAAATAAATATACGCTTCTTTGTATTTTTCACCGCAACCCGATATGCACCCTAATATAAGTATCGCGCAAAGCATCACGGATAATATTTTCATAAATTTCGACATTAAAATCACCTATATATATTATATAATGAAACAAAAATTATTGCAATAATAAAAGCACTGTATTAAAAAATTAACATTTTATTATTGAATATAGTACAAAAATCATATATAATAATTTAGAAATCCACGTTAAAGGAAGTGAATTCGAAATGGCAATAACCGAAGAACAGTTGCGTGAGCGTTTTGCCCGTAATTTGACACACTACCGCAAGTTGTTGGGACTTACCCAATTTGAACTTGCCGAAAAACTTAATTATTCAGATAAATCAGTTTCCAAATGGGAGCGTGGCGAAGGTATACCCGACCTTGCAGTAACGACTCAAATTGCCGAAATATTTGGTCTTACGGTTAATGATATACTTGCCGAAAAACCTCGTCGCAGACTTATGACAACACGCAACAAAATTATAATAACACTACTTTCAATCGGTATTGCCTGGCTTGTTGCAACGGTACTTTTCTTCCTTTTCGAAATTATATTGCCAAACGCTTACGATTGGTGGTTGCTTTACATTTACGCTATACCCATAAGCGCCATTGTAGGCATTGTTTTTTCTTGCATTTGGTGGAAAAAGATACATATTTTCGCATCAATATCAACACTGATATGGTCTATTGCGTTATGCATTATGTTAACCGTAAATTTGCTTGTACATCAACCGAGAATTTGGCTCATTTTTCTTGTTGCCGGCGTTGTGCAAGTACTCGCGATACTATGGTTCTTAATTAAAAAACAATAACTTTATTTATTCCGACCCGAAATAATACCATCGGGTCGGTTTTACTTTGTAAATGGTATTGAAAAATCAAACAAAATGAAGTATAATATAAAATTGAAGATTCAAAATAAGGAGACTAAAAATAATATGAAACTTGGTATGGTGGGACTTCCAAACGTTGGCAAGTCAACTCTTTTTAACGCAATAACAAACGCAGGCGCACAGTCGGCAAACTACCCGTTTTGTACTATTGAACCAAACGTTGGTATGGTAAGCGTGCCCGACCCACGTCTTGAAAAATTGGCTGAAATTTATAATCCCGATAAATTCACCCCTGCAGTTATAGAATTTGTTGACATTGCAGGTCTTGTAAAGGGTGCGTCTAAGGGCGAGGGTCTTGGCAACAAGTTTTTAAGCAATATTCGCGAGGTTGACGCAGTTGTTCACGTTGTGCGTTGTTTTGAAAGCACCGACATTATACACGTGGAAGGTTCAGTTGACCCACTTCGTGATATTGAAACTATTAACCTTGAACTTATATTCTCCGATATCGAAATCACACAGCGTCGTCTTGACAAAGCAACCAAAGCGCTTAAAGGCGATAAATCTATGCAAGTAGAGGTTGACTTTTTAAAACGACTTATAGCCCATCTTGAAGAGGGCTTACCCGCTCGCTCGGTTGAGGTTAACAATGATACCGAAGAGGAAGTTTTGGCTACTACTTCCCTGCTTTCTGCAAAACCGGTAATTTACGCTTGTAATATGAGCGAAGACGATTTTAAAAACGGCATCGACACCAACGCAGGTTACAACGCCGTAAAAGAGGCAGCAGCTAAAGAAAATGCCGAAATATTGCCAATTTGCGCCGCTTTAGAGGAAGAACTTGCAAGTCTTGACGACGAAGAAAAGGCAATGTTCTTGGAAGATTTAGGTTTAGAACGCTCGGGTCTTGACCGTATGATTCAAAAATGTTACTCGCTTTTAGGTCTTATATCATATCTTACCGCAGGCAAACCCGAAGTTAGGGCTTGGACCATTGAACGCGGTACAAAAGCGCCTCAAGCCGCAGGTAAAATCCACACCGATTTTGAGCGTGGATTTATTCGCGCCGAGGTTATTGCCTACGACGACTTTATGGCTTGTGGCGGCAATATGGTTACCGCTAAAGAAAAGGGACTCGTACGTAGCGAAGGCAAAGAATACGTTATGAACGACGGCGACATCGTTCTCTTTAGATTTAATGTATAACAATTAAAATATCACCCAAAATACTTTTGGGTGATTATCTTGAAAAAGGCAAAAAGTAATTTAATTCTTTTTGGAATTGGCGCCATTGGTTACGGTGTTATCGAAATCTTATGGCGAGGTCGAACACATTGGTCTATGCTAATGGCAGGCGGATTGTCTTTTTTAGGTCTTTTTAAAATATCCTCTTTAATGAAAAATTCAAGTCGTTTAAAAAAAGCAATCGCAGGATGCATTTTAATAACGGCAATCGAATATATTTTTGGCATAATTTTTAATGTAATTTTAAAACGTAAGGTTTGGGATTACAGTCGTATGCCGCTTAATTTGGGCGGACAAATATGCGCGTTGTATTCTTTCTTTTGGTTGGTGTTAAGTTTTTTATTTATGCCGCTTGCCGATAAAATACAAAAAAGATTGGAGTGAACATCGTGAAAGATTTTTTACGCAGAACTTGGGCAGAGATTGATGAGTCTGCTCTTATACATAACTTTAAAATTATAAAAGAAACTGCAAAGTCACCCGTTTGCGTGGTTGTTAAAGCCAACGCATACGGTCACGATGTAAACGTTGTCGCTCCACTGTTGCAAAAGGCAGGTGCCAATTGGTTCGCTGTTTCAAACATAGATGAAGCTATCGAGTTGCGCGAAATAGGTATTACAAAACCCATTTTAATACTTGGTTACACCCCTTGCGAATATGCGCAAGAACTTTGCAAACACAACATTTCGCAGTGTGTTTATTCACTTGATTATGCGCAAGAATTATCACAAAACGCAGTAAAAAATAATTTAACAATCAATATTCATCTTAAACTTGATACAGGTATGTCACGTATTGGTTTTGATTGCCGTGATGATAACTTAAATGGAATAAATGACGCTATTAAATCGGCAAAACTTGATGGCTTTAAACTCCACGGCGTGTTTACCCACTTTGCAGTATCCGACCGAAACGAACTGCAAGAAGACGGGTTTACTGACTGTCAGTACAATCGTTTTACCAAGGCGATTGACGCATTAAAATCCAGCGGACTAACCCCTGAAATTTGTCATTGTTCTAACTCGGCGGCGTTATGCCAAGATACAGATAAACACCTCGATATGTGCCGCGCAGGCATTGTTCTTTACGGTCTTACCCCGTCAAGCGACCTTAAACTACCGCAAAACTTTATGCCTGTTATGAGTTTTAAATCGGTTGTATCTCAAGTAAAACAAATAAACGTTGGCGATACAGTAAGTTACGGTAGAACATTTGAAGCCGAAAAGGCAATGGCAGTTGCAACTGTCAGTTGCGGTTATGCCGACGGGTATCCTCGTTTGCTTTCAAATAAGGGTTACGTACTTATAAACGGGCAAAAAGCGGATATTATCGGCCGTGTTTGTATGGACCAATTTTGTGTTGACGTTACCAATGTACCAAATGTTAAACGCGGAGATGAAGTTTTGCTTTGGGGCAATAATTTACCCGTAGAAGAACTTGCCAATATAATAGGCACCATCAATTACGAACTTGTTTGCGGCGTATCAAGCCGTGTTAAAAGAATTATAAAAAAAGAGCAGTAATACCAAGGGGTATTATTGCCCTTTTTGTTTTGAAAGGAATTTTATGAAAAAATATATTCTTACTTTAGACGAAGGCACAACAAGCGCCCGAGCGATTATTTTTGATGATTTGGGCAATATTGTGTCACTTGCTCAAAACGAGTTTACACAAATTTATCCTACTCAAGGTTGGGTAGAACACGACCCTATCGAAATTTTATCGGCGCAATACTCTGCCATAACCGAGTGTATAATTAAATCAGGACTTAACGTGTCGGATATATCTTGTGTGGGCATCACCAACCAACGCGAAACGGTTGTTGTATGGAACAAAAATACGGGCGAACCGATATACAACGCAATTGTATGGCAATGCCGCCGCACAGCAGATATTTGCGAAGATTTAAAACGCCAAGGGCTTGAAGAATACATCACAAACACTACAGGTCTTAAAATCGACGCGTATTTTTCGGGCACCAAAATCAAGTGGATTCTTGATAACGTCAAGGGCGCACGCGAACAGGCAAATCGCGGCGAACTGCTTTTTGGCACTATAGATACCTGGCTTATGTGGAAACTGTCACACGGCAAAACACACGCTACCGACGAAACAAACGCTTCGCGTACAATGCTTTACGATATACATAATTTATGTTGGGACAAAAAACTTTTAGGTATTTTAGATATTCCCGAAAGTATGCTACCAACCGTTCAAAAAAGCGGTAGTGTTTACGGCAACATAGATATTATGGGTGCGCCACTCTCGGTTTGCGGTGTTGCAGGCGACCAACAGTCCGCGCTTTACGGTCAACATTGTATAAACGTTGGCGATGTAAAAAACACCTATGGTACGGGTTGTTTCTTGCTTATGAACACGGGCGAAACGGCAGTAAAAAGTCAAAACGGTATGCTTACCACCATTGCCGCTACCACCCAAAACTCACCCACACAATACGCGCTTGAAGGCAGTGTGTTTATAGGCGGCGCAGTAATACAATGGTTGCGTGACGAAATGAAACTTATTGAAAACGCGGCGCAAAGTGAAGATTGCGCGCTTGCGGTAGAAAATAGCGCAGGTGTGTATATTGTTCCTGCCTTTGCAGGACTTGGCGCGCCATATTGGGATATGTATGCTCGCGGCACTATATGCGGTCTTACACGAGGTACCGGTCGCAACCATATTGTACGAGCCGCGCTTGAATCAATAGCGTATCAAACCAATGATTTAATACTTGCTATGCAAAACGATGCAGGCGTTACGGTAACCTCGCTTAAAGCCGACGGCGGCGCCGCGCGAAACAAATTTTTAATGCAGTTTCAAGCCGATATATCAAACACCAATGTAATTTGCCCCAGCAATGCCGAGGCAACCGCTTTGGGCGCCGCGTTGCTTGCAGGCATTACGGCAGGTATTATAAACGGCGATATTTCCTCAATTAATAGTGACTCTACAACGTTTAAACCAAACATTACCGATTACGAGAGAGCGCAAAGTATATCAGGTTGGAAAAAAGCAATAAACAGTACTATTTCTTTTACAAAGGAGAAATAATATGAAATTTAACGTAATAGAAAAAAAGATTTTATCAAGCGACCAAAAAAATACGCTTTCGGGCGTAATGTATATACCCGACGGCGATATACGAGGAATATTTCATTTGGTTCACGGTATGACCGAGTATATCGGTCGTTACGCCCCCTTTTTTGAAAATCTTGCAAGCGCAGGTTATTTGTGCGTAGGTTTTGATAACCTTGGTCACGGCAACACCGCTCGCGAAGAGGATTTGGGTTTTATTGCATCTAAAAACGGATGGCGCTATATGGTAGACGATGTAAAACTTTTTGCCGATAGTATAAAAAGCGATTACCCCGACCTACCCTATATTTTAATGGGTCACAGTATGGGGTCGTTTATTACACGTATTGCGGTATCTAAGTATCCCAACCTTGCCGATAAATACATTTGTTGCGGTACCGCAGGTAAAAATCCCGTAGCAAATATGGGACTTTTGCTTTGCAATATAATAAAAGCCATATACGGCGAGCGCGCAGTATCGCCCTTTATAGAAAGTATCGCTTTTGGCAGTTATAACAAGCGTTTTGACGGCGACACCAAATACGAGTGGCTCACCAAAGACCGTGAAATAATTGAAAAATATGCCCAAGATAAATTTTGTACGTTTCATTTTTCGGTATCTGCCATGCACGACCTTGTAATTCTTATCAAGATTTGCAACGGTAAAAAATGTTTTATAAATACAAGAAATGACCTGCCTATACTTTTAATAGCAGGCGCAATGGACCCCGTGGGCAATTACGGCAAAGGTATAAAACAAGTGTATAACAAATATAAAGCGTTTGGTAATACCGATATTAAAATGTTCCTTTACGAAGACTGTCGTCACGAAATACATAATGATAGTTGCAAAGTGCAAATGACCGAAGATATTTTAAAATTTATTGCAAAATAAAACAAAGGAGAATTTGATATGACAGCAACTTGGGAAATTGAAACGCAAATTATACCATCGTATATTAACGAAAACAAAGGTAACTTTTTGAAGAATTCTTTTTATACGGCAGTGATTATATTTGTGATATTTTTAATGCTGCTTTCGGAATGTGTTTTGATGAAGGAAAATTAAAAACCCCTATAGAATATGTTCCTCGTGAATTCTATTCTACTGCTAAATCAATAAACAAAACTGACAGAGTAATATATATAGAACTACCCCAGCCACGAAAAACAGATTTTTCATACAACATGTATGTTAAGGCGTATTTTATACCATATAGAATTAAAAAAAACGGTATAGAAATATATGATATGTATGGTATTGATACAGTTAAAATTATTGATACGGGTTTTATTATATTGTATAAAGACTCACAACACTTAATGAGCAACCTTAAACTACCCGTTAGTGTAAACGATAGAGATAATTTAATAAAATTTATGAGTGAATATATATTCGATAGAATATAAAACAAAAGACACTGCTTAATTTAAAGCAGTGT
>JAFYQN010000151.1 GCA_017559885.1 Clostridia bacterium | reverse complement strand
TTTAAAAAAATCAATACTTATTTATATATGTGCCTTAATTTTGGTGATATTAATATTAAAAAGGCGGTGATAGTTTAAATGAATTTGGAAGAAAAGAAAAAATTTATTATAAATTTTAGTTATTTTGCTATTTGGACTATAATTATTTTCTTGCTTTTTAAATTTGCATCTGCATATCTATTACCGTTTATTATTGGTGTTATTGTCGCCTATGTTGTTCAAAAACCTGCTTTGTTTATATCGGGAAAATTAAATATAAAAAAGCAAAATTGCGCGGCTTTTTTATCAGTGACGGTTTTTGGTATTTTAATACTTGCAATGGTTTTATTTGGATGGCTTTTATATAGGCAAATCACCAATATTCTTAATTACATTATCGACAATATGGATGAAATCGAAAATTATAGCAAAAAATTATTTGAAAAATTCGATAAATTAATTAAACAAACCAGAGGTAATACTAAAAATGTTTTTAATAATTTTTCCGATAAAGCGATTAGCGGAACAATTTCTACCATAAGTTCATTTTTGTCAAATGGCGCAACTTTAATAATTAAAAACGTACCTATTTTAATTATCAGTTGTTTTGTTACTGTTGTTTCTACCTTTTATATTGCAAAAGATTATGAAAAATTAATAAAGTTTTTAAAGGGGATTGTGGGTGAAAAACTTTACAAAAAATTAATAAACGTTAAAAATATAATATCTCAATGTTTCTTAAAGTTTACAGTAGGATATTTTTGGTTGTTTGTAATAACGTGGGCAGAATTGCTTATTGGTTTTTTGTTGCTTGGAGTGCGAAATTTTGTATTAATATCACTTTTGGTAGCGTTTCTTGATTTGCTTCCGATAATTGGTACGGGTACGGTTTTGCTACCGTGGGCAATTGTAATGTTTTTTATAAATAAGTATTGGTTTGGCGTGGGACTTGTTTTAATTTATATTGTAATCACAGTAATTAGAAATTTTATTGAACCTAAAATTATCGGAAAACAAATTGGAATAAATCCTTTATTTACGCTGCTTTTTGTGTTTTTAGGTATGCGTTTAGGCGGATTTTTTGGTATGCTGTTTTTACCTGTTGGAATTACTGTTTTATATACCTATTATCGAAAACAAATTTATACAACGGATTGACCTAATAAAATAAAGTTGCATACAATGTATTGTAGATTTGATATCTATAAATCGGAGTGTTAGTTATGCAACGCCATATTATTTCAGTAAAATCAATTACCTATGCAATAAAGGGAAGAGATTTATTAAGAAAAAAAGGTTTCAGGGCATATATTGAGCGCAAAATTAATTCAGACGGAAATACAGGATGCGGATATGTAATAATTGCCGAAGGAAACCGTCAAAAAATTGTTAATGAGCTTATGACTTTCGGAATCAATATCAATGATATAAACAGCATTGCATAGGAAAAAAGCAGTCCCTAAATTTAGGGACTGCTTTTGTAAAATTTATCATAGAGAGGTGATATACTTGATATATTTTGACAATGCGGCAACGACGGGTCACAAGCCGCAAAGCGTTATAAATTCAGTAAACTATGCTCTTAAAAATTTATCGGCAAACCCCGGAAGAAGCGGTCATACCTACTCGCAAAATACAGCAATTACGGTATACAACTCGCGAAAAAAAGTATCTGATTTTTTTGGTAGTCAAGGACCTGAAACTGTTGTTTTTACAAACAATTGCACAACGAGTATAAATTATGTGTTAAAGGGAGTTTTATCACCAAGCGACCATATTGTTGTTTCTGATCTTGAGCACAACGCTGTTATGCGTCCCTTAAAAGCAATGGGCGCAGAAGTAAGCGTGGCAAAAGTTTCGTTAGTTGATGATAAAGAAACGGTATCAAATTTTGAAAAGGAAGTTAAAAATAACACAAAAATGATATTTTGCACAGCGGCATCAAACGTTTTGGGTAAAATATTACCAATAGAAAAGATTGGTGATATGTGTAAAGAAAAAGGCATTTTATTTGGTGTGGATGCGGCGCAAGCCGCAGGCGTAATACCGATAGATATGAAGAGGATGAATATTGATTATCTTTGTATTGCGGCGCACAAGGGTCTTTATTGCCCAATGGGATTAGGTATTTTAATAGCGAGAGGTCCTATAAATAGAACGATAATTGAGGGCGGTACAGGTACTGATTCTATAGATTTTGTCCAACCGAAAACATTACCCGAGATGTTAGAAAGCGGAACAATCAATGTCCCTGCAATTGCGTCGGTTGGCGCGGGTATTGATTTTGTAAATAAATACAAAAACTGTCTTTTGAAATATGAAAACAAACTTGTTAAAAGACTGTATAACAACTTACAAAACAGTAACGTTGTTTTTTATACCAATCCCAATATTTCAAACTATGCTCCCGTAATTTCTTTTAACGTTAATAACATTCATTCAGAAAAGACAGTTGCAGTTTTAAATCAAAAAGGTTTTGCTTTAAGAGGAGGACTGCATTGCGCGCCAACAGCGCATAAAAAGATTGGTACTTTAAATATTGGAACAGTAAGATTTTCTCCATCGGTGTTCAACACAACGCGGGAAGTTGATTTGCTTGTAAAAGAGTTGAAAAATTTTTAAAAAATACCAAAATCGCTATTGATTGAATTAAAATATTATGTTAAAATATATTAAATAATATATAAAGATGCAAAGGACTGATATTTTGACTGATATTTTGAGTTCATTTTTAGATACACTATTAACTTTTTGGAACCAATTTTTTTATACGATTTCTAAATTGGTGAATCCACTTAATATCATTGATATTTTAATTATTGCGTTTATTGTTTATAAGGCGATTGAGTTTTTGCGCGAAACAAGAGCCGGTCAACTTGTAAAGGGTATTTTGCTATTGTTGGCGCTATATGCTTTTGCCGTTGTATGTGATCTTGTTGTGTTAAAATGGTTGCTATCGGCAGTATTTGGCTCTGCAATCGTAGTTATCGCAATCGTCTTTCAACCCGAACTTCGCCGTTTGCTTGAAAGAGTGGGTCAAACAAGATTCGGTGATTTGTCAAAAGGAACCAACGACGCGCAAGCAATTGCCGAATCGGTTGATAAAATTTGCGTTTCGGCAGGTCAAATGCAAAAAACCAAAACAGGCGCGCTTATTGTTTTTGAAAGAACTACACAACTTGGTGATATTATAAATACAGGAACAATTGTCGATGCAAACGTTAGCGAATCGCTTGTTGGTAATATATTTTTTCCAAAATCTCCGTTACACGATGGCGCTGTTATTGTGCGTGACGGTAGAATTTATGCTGCGTCATGCATTTTACCCCTTACACAAAGTACGGCGTTTTCATCGCAACTTGGTACCCGTCATCGCGCTGCTATCGGTATGACCGAAAACTCCGATGCGATTGTTTTGATTGTTTCTGAGGAGACTGGTGTAATTTCTATTGCATTTAATGGTCAAATTGCAAGAAATTTTACCGCAGAGGATGCCGCAGAGGTTATTAAGGAAAAACTTATTAGCGAAAGCGACCTTGAAAGCGGTTCCATGGTGACAAAAATATTTAAAAATCTTTTTTCATCAAAACCAAAAGATGATATAAAACCTGAAGTTAAGGAGGAAGAAAATAATGAAGGTTAATATTCCTCAAAAATTCAGGATAGGCAATTTGCTTTATAATAAAAGGTTTACAATAGTTCTCTCTATCGTTATAGCATTTTCATTGTGGTTAGGTATTGAACTTATCGAAAATCCAACTCGTAAACAAACTTTTGCCGATATTCCGGTAGTGGTTACCATCGATAATACTGCGGCAAGCGATAGCGCTTTGGGTATTACATCCGATGTTGCTTCACAAAAAGTTACGGTTACTGTTGAGGGTCCAAACCATATTGTTAGCTCATTAAGAGCTGAAGATATTTCGCTTTATGCTTCAACAATTGATATTGATACTAAAGGTACTTTTCCTCTTGAAGTGAAATCTACTAACGATAGCAAAAGATCGGGTTATGAAATTACAAAAATCGAGCCCGCGACAATATCAGTATCTTTTGATTATATTGATTCAAAAGAATATACGCTTGTACCAAAGTTGATAGGCGTTAGTATTGAAGATACAGACTCAGGACTTATTATTGAAAATCCTGTTATTGCAAACTCACAACAAAGCACTATTACGGTTAAAGGACCCCGATCTATTATTGAACAAATTGCTTCAGTTGGAACAATCGCCGAGGTTAATCGCCCTCTTTCGGCTACCGAGACATTTGATTCCGATATCGTTTTATATAATGATAAAGGCGAAGCAATATATCGTTTTACGGCAGACGGTAAAGTGTATAACCCCGAAAAT
The DNA here is from genome assembly GCA_017559885.1 of Clostridia bacterium. Lineage (GTDB taxonomy): Bacteria > Bacillota > Clostridia > Oscillospirales > Acutalibacteraceae > UBA737. The sequence continues at coordinate 629 of JAFYQN010000151.1, read as the reverse complement.
CGAGAGGTTACCAACTCTAATTTAACTCTATCCTTTACAAGTGTTAAGGTTACACAACCTATTTCTAAAAAGAAGACGGTAAATTGCGTTGCTGCGTTTAGTAATCTTCCATCGGGCATTACTGCTGATGACATAAAATATAAGTTAAGTCAAAAAACAATAACAATAATTGGTACTCCTGAAATTATTGATAAGGTTGAAAATATTTCTCTTTCTACAATAGATTTTAGAACGGTATCAACCACCGATTATAAGTTTGACGTTTCGCCAATATTGCCTGACGGAGTACGTATTCTTGAGGGTGAAGAAGTCTTCCAAGTTACTATTGACGTTTCGAAATATGAGGAAACGACAATAGAGATAAAAGATATACGGTGCATAAATCTTAATAATGATGTTAAGGCCAAAACAAGTAAAAGTATTCGCGTCAAGATATGCGCTCCTGCAGAAATTATCGCAGATATAAAGGCGGGCGATCTCTATATTATTATCGACCTTGCCGATAAAACTGTTGGCGAACACACCTGTGAGGCAGTAGTTAAATCCGAGAAATATGATGATTTTTGGCAGTTAGGCACTTATAGTGTATCTGTAACAATTTACTAATACGGTATTTTATCAAATACCAC
>JAFYQN010000150.1 GCA_017559885.1 Clostridia bacterium | reverse complement strand
GTAGGGTATTAAGAATAATGAGATAGTTTTTGCGATTGCGAAGATTATCGCTTACGCGCTGTTCGGTGCCGTTATTATAAACCGAAGACGCTATAGAATTTACCTTGTGTAATTTTCCTTGACTTATGGCTTCCATAAGTCTTTTTTCATTTGCGTAGTTGGTTTCAAGAGCGGCAAGGCTGTGAGGGGATTCGGCAAAGTCGCTGTACACACGGCTTACGGGTATTGGTGTGCTACGGTCGGGAATAGCGTAGTCAACGTATTCTATGCAATAGTTTTGGTCGTTCCCCCATAATGCTAAACCTAATGTGTTTGCAATAGCGAGTAGTATATTTTCATCTTCTATAATAGGCAAACCGTTATAATACTGAACAAGTTTTTTAAACTGTTCATCGCTAAAACCGAGCGCGTCGGATTTTTGCTTTATAACCTGCTCTGATGGCGCAGAGGGAAGATATGGGCCAATATAGAAAAAGGCGCTTTCTTTACCGGGTAATCGCATAAAAATATAGTTGCAAGAATACTCATCATAAAAACGGTAAATGGTGTTATCGCGCGCCTCGTTCATAGAGTTTTCAAGCAGTTCGGTATAGTTTTCTTTACCAAAAAGCATAGCGCGAAGCCCTAAGTCAATATCGCACGAAATTTTATCTTGCGGATTATTTACAATACAGCTTGATATGTGTAAATTTTTAAGCAAATCACTTGTAAATTGTAATTGAACGTCATAATTCATATGCCCACCTCGCAAAATATATTATATAACAATTTTTTGGTAAAATCAATTATTCGCTAAAAATATTACTATAAATTCTTAAAATCATTCTACCTTAAAGAGTATAAGTTAAATTATAATAATTAAAGGAATTTAAGTGCAAAACTATATTTTGAAGGGAGAGATTACCTTGAGTACTAATTCCGCAAAATTACGTCCTTTCGGCGCAAAGGATAAAGTAGGCTATATGTTTGGTAACGTTGCAAACGACCTTACCTTTATTATGGCAACTATGTTTCTTACTGTATTTTATACCGACGTTTTAAAAATTGATGCAGGTCTTGTTGGCGCAATGTTTTTGCTTTCGCGTGTTGTTGATGCGTTTACTGATACAGCAATGGGTAGAATTGCCGATAAGGTTAAAGCGGGTAAGGCAGGTAAATTTAAACCGTGGCTTTTACGTATGTGTGGTCCTGTCGCACTTGCTGGTTTTTTGATGTATCAGACTGCAATTGTCGGTGCACCTATGACAATCCGTGTTGTTTATATGTTTGTAACATATCTTTTGTGGGGTAGTGTTTGCTATACCGCAATCAATATTCCTTACGGTTCAATGGCATCGGTTATGAGTGCCGAGGCGGATGACCGCGCAGCGCTTTCAACATTCCGTGGCGTTGGTTCGCTTATTTCACAGGTGCTTGTTGGCGTAGTTATGCCAATGTTCCTTTTCGAAAAGGTTAAGGTACAGGAAAAAGAGGTTGAGGTTGCAATTCCTAATGCGTTCCCAATAGTAGCGCTAATACTTGCGATTGCCTCGGCAGGATGTTATTTGCTTTGCTACAAGATGTGTACCGAGCGTATTCCCGTTGATGATACAAAGAAAGAAAACGTTACCTTTGGTCAAACCATAAAAGCAATGTTCTCAAACCGCGCGCTTATTGGTATCGTTATTGTTTACATTTCATTCCTTGGCGCACAAATGCTTAACCAAACCATAAACAACTATATCTTTAAAGACTACTTTAACAATAAAATGGGTATTGCAATAATTAATGCGGCAGGATTTGTGCCAGCACTCGCACTTGCTCCTGCGGCTGTACCGCTTTCACGTAAATTTGGTAAAAAAGAACTCGGTATAGGCGCCGCTGTAATGGGTTCGGCTGCATACGCGTTATTGTTTGTACTGCACACAAGCAATATGTGGCTTTACATTATTTTAAGCATAGTTGGCTCACTTGGCTTTGGATTGTTTAATCTTATTATATGGGCATTTGTTAGTGATATTATTGATGACCACGAGGTAAAAACCGGCGTTCGCGAGGATGGTACCATTTATGCGGTATGCTCATTCTCTCGTAAAATAGGACAGGCAATTGCCAGCGCAATGGGCGCATGGTCTCTTAAACTTATAGGCTATGTTCAAGGCACAGACAAAAACGAGATAATAACGCAAACTGAAGAGGTATGTAACGACATTTACAATATTGCTACAGCTACACCTGCAATATTGTATGTGTTGGTTGGCTTGGTTCTTGTGTTTATTTATACCCTAAACAAGAAAAAAGTTTTAGAAAATGCTGAAATATTGAAATCAAGAAGAAACGCTGACGCTTAATTCGTCGCATATGCAAGGAGTGTCTTATAAGATGCTCCTTGTGTTACATTAGGAGAATTTTATGAGACAAATAATAAACTTTAACGATAACTGGCATTTTTGGAAAGATACGGCTGACGTAAATATTCAAGATGGCGGTGAAAACGTTACCTTACCACATACCTGGAACGCAGTTGATGGTCAAGACGGCGGTAACGATTACTTTAGAGGTAGTTGCGTTTATAAAAAGGTGTTTCATCAAGAAGACCTACCAAAAGCGCAAAAATATTATTTAGAAATTAACGGCGCCAATTCTTCGGCGGACATTTATATTAACGGCAAGCGTCTTGCTCATCACGACGGTGGTTATTCTACATGGCGTGTAAATATAACCGGTTATATGCGTAATGAAAACATTATTAGCATTATTGTAGATAACTCGGCTAATGAAGAGGTTTACCCACAGGTTGCCGATTTTACTTTTTATGGTGGCTTATACCGTAATGTAAATATAATTTGTGTTAACGAAACCCACTTTGAACTAGATTATTTTGGTAGTCGTGGTCTTATCATTACACCTGAGGTTACCGACACTAGTGCAAACGTAAAGATTGATACCTACGTTACCGATATGAAAGACGGCGACGAAATAGCGTATTTTATTTACGATGCCGAGGGTAACGTTGTATGCAGTGCGCAAACTGCCCAAACAACACAAAACTTTACAATAGATAACGTGCATCTTTGGAACGGTAAGATTGACCCATATCTTTACACTGCCGAGGTAGCGGTTATAAGAGATGGCCAAGAGCTAGATAAGGTTTCATCTCGTTTTGGTTGTCGTTATTATCGTATAGACCCCCAAAATGGTTTTATACTTAACGGTAAAGAATACCCACTTCGCGGTGTTGCGCGCCATCAAGACAGATGGGGAATAGGTAACGCGTTATTACCTGAACACCACAAGGAAGATATGGACCTTATTTGTGAACTTGGCGCTAATACTATTCGTCTTGCTCACTACCAACATGACCAATATTTTTATGACCTATGCGACGAGCGTGGTCTTGTGATATGGGCAGAGATTCCATACATTTCTCGTCATATGAATGGTGGTAATGAAAACACTATTTCGCAAATGCGCGAACTTATTGTTCAAAACTATAACCACGCGTCAATTTGCGTGTGGGGGCTTTCTAACGAGATTACAATGGATGGCGCAAAAGACCCAGACCTTATTGCTAACCATCGTCGCCTTAATGATTTTGTGCACCAAATGGATAAAACAAGACCTACTACAGTAGCTTGTATTTCTATGTGCGACATGTCGGAAGAATACGTTCATATCTCTGACGTAGTTTCATACAATCACTATTTTGGTTGGTATGGCGGTAGCGTAGATGAATACGGTCCTTGGTTTGATAAATTCCACGAGAAATACCCCAACAAGCCAATCGGTTGTTCAGAGTACGGTTGCGAGGCGCTAAACTGGCACAACTCTAACCCTGAAAGTGGTGACTACTCTGAAGAGTACCAAGCGATCTACCACGAGTCACTTATAAAACAACTCTTTAGCCGTAAGTACATTTGGGCTACGCACCTTTGGAACATGTTTGACTTTGGCGCCGATGCTCGCGCAGAGGGTGGCGAAAACGGACAAAACCACAAAGGTCTTATAACCATTGACCGTAAGTATAAAAAAGACGCTTTTTACGCTTATAAAGCTTGGTGGTCTACTGAACCATTTGTGCACATTTGCGGTAAGCGCTATATTGACCGCGTAGAAGACGTTACAAAGGTTACGGTGTATTCTAACCTGCCTGAGGTAGAACTTTTTGCAAATGGTGAATCGCTTGGTAAAAAGACAGCAGAAGATCATTTCTTCTACTTTGAAGTGCCAAACGTAGGTGACACCAAACTTGAAGCGGTAGCCGGCCAGTGTAATGACGAAAGTAATATTCGCAAG
>JAFYQN010000149.1 GCA_017559885.1 Clostridia bacterium | reverse complement strand
TTGCAAAGGTGGCTTTTTTTGCGTAACACGTTACTTGAAAAAGAAAAATTTTTATTATATAATAAAATAAATTTAATTTTGACAAAGTGGTGTTATCTTATGAAAAGATTTATTGCATTAGTTTTAGCAATAATTTGTATACTTGTATTAGTTTCTTGTGGCGGTAATGTTAAAAATGTTAAAATCACTGACTACTCATCAGAAATATATTCTGATGCAGAAATTAAAAGTGCTATTGAAGTTGCAATCGATTATTTCAAAAAGAATTTTGAAGGTTGCACTCTTACTGAAATTACCTATTTAGGCGATGAAAAAAATAATGATTGGCAAGATTTTGCCGAGAGAAATAACGCAACAGATGTAATCGTACTTGTTTCCTCCTTTGAGGTAGGAGCATCAGGTGGAGATGGCTCATTGAATCCAAATAGTACCTATAATAACTGGAAGTGGATTTTAGTTAAAAATAATAACGGAAAATGGGAACACGTTGACCACGGATATTAAACTTTTAATTTTAAAATTTTTACTAATTACACCAGAAATTAAATCAAGCTATGCAATTATGTCTTAGCTTGGTTTTTTATTATTTTATTAATTGATTTTTATAATCGCTTATGTTATCATTAAGAAAAATATTCTAAGGAGTTGTATCTATGGAAGGAAAAATTCCAGTAGCGCCACAATATATCAAAGATTTTGAACAATTGGGCTTTGGTATGTTTGTTCATTATGGTCTATATTCACAACTTGGCGCAGGCGAATGGGTTTTTAAATATTATAAAGATGGTATGGAAAAATACCAAGAATTAGCCGATGCTTTTGATTGCGTAGGTATGGCGGAAATTGTTGCTACTGCAAAATCGGCAGGTTGTAAATATATATGCCTTACAACCCGTCATCACGAAGGTTTTTCGCTTTACGACCCATGTGGGCTGTCTGATTTTAATGCGCTAAACTCCCCTGCCGGTCGCGATATTATTGCCGAATTTGTAGAAGAATGTCGCAAGATAGATATTGTTCCTTTCTTTTATCATACAACGCTTGATTGGCATCATCCTGATTTTGAAAACGATTTTGATGCATATCTTGATTATTTATATAAAAGCGTAGAAATCCTTTGTACCAAGTATGGCAAAATCGGCGGTTTGTGGTTTGATGGCAACTGGTCAAAACCTGATGCTGACTGGAAAGAAGACGATCTATACAAGATGATACATCGCCTACAACCGGAGGCAATGGTTATCAATAATACCGGACTTCACGCTCAAGGCAAAATGGGCAATCCAGAAATAGACTCGGTAACATTTGAGCGCGGTATGGCAGAGCCACTTGACCGCACAGGTCAACCAAAATATATGGCAGGCGAAATGTGCGAAACCTTGTGCGACCACTGGGGCGTAGCCGATGATATCAACTTCAAGCCTGTAAAAACACTAATTGAAAGTCTTTGTAACTGTCGTAAAGTAGGCGCAAACTTCCTACTAAACATTGGACCAAATCCTGACGGTAGTGTACCCACTATACAAAAAGGTATTATGGAGTGTATCGGTCGTTGGATGAACACTTATGGCACTGCTATCTATAACGGCAGACCATATATCACCTACACCGACAAGCAGGAATTTGTACTAAAAGATATCAAAGACGAAAAAACTGCATATATCTTTAAGTTCAACGTAAAGTGCGGGGGCGACGTTAACGTTTCTCTCGGTTTTAAAGAAGAAGGCGCAATAAAACTTGAAAAGTTTGACAAAGCAGTCAAATCAATCAAGTGGATGGACAACGATGAGCCACTTGCCTTTGCGCAAAATAATGACGTTGTTTCGGTTAACTTTACAAACTTTACATACGGTCAAAGTTTGTGCGTACGCGTAGCAAAGGTTGAATTCGAATAATATTAAAACGCTGTGAATTAAGCTTCACAGCGTTTTTTTATTGGTAATGAAATTATAATACCTATAATCATTAATACTACCCAAACAAATATAAGACCATTCCAACCTATATTGCTTACGGCATTACCAAATAATTTAGATGCGATTGCCGCAGACATATAACTTACAAAATCTAAATACCCAGTAGCGCTTGAAACCAAACCAGTATCAGACAAACTTGGACAGTAAACGCTCCACAACATCGTAGCGGCGCAGTTTGAAGAAATAATTGCAACAAGTAAAACAAAAATATTTATATACGCTTGGTTTATAAATGCGCATAATCCAAAAAAAAATGCCGCAACACTAAAAGCGAATAACAACGTTTTACTCATATTTTCTTTAAACATTTTATATATGCTTACCGCCGCAAAACTTGCCAAAGAAATTAAGAAGGTTATTATAATGTTAAAGGTATTAGATTTATCTTCGCTAAAACTTAAATATTCCATTAAATAGGTAGGCAACCAAAAGAGCACGGTTGTTCTAATTACACCTGTAAGAATCGAAACAAATGTAAATCTTACAATATCTCTTTTAATTAAAACCTTATAACCCGATTTATCACTTTTTCTTTTGTCAATTTTTTTAAATTTAATAATCTTTTTAAACTCTAAATAACTAAATACCGCAAATGAAAGTATCGCCATTACAATCAAGATAATGCCACTAATTTTAAAGACGTTTTTCCATATAAAAATTAACGCTAAACCGCTTGCTATCGGAGCGCCAAAGTATGCTGCAAAATTTAAAAATAAAGTACATCTAACCGCGTGATTTTGACTTGTGTTTTCGGCAATTAATTTTGTAAGCGGAGCATAAATCATAGCAAGCGCGAAACCCATAATTCCATATAATATATTTGTTGTTAAAATGCTTCTTGAAAAATCGGGTAAAAATATACTTGCTAAACCTGAAATAAAAAGACCTAACGCAATCATATATATGGATTTTATATAGTCCC
>JAFYQN010000148.1 GCA_017559885.1 Clostridia bacterium | reverse complement strand
CCATATAAATTTAGACCAATGGATTACCCAAGCGAAGGCCTTTACGCTATGTTTCCTGCCGTGGTGCAAAGTCAGTTTTTAAGTTATTATGATGATACCGCAGGTATTTACATTGCGGCGGAAGACAACGCGCGCAGTGTAAAAGGAATTGACTTTGGACCAATGAATGACGCGATCAAACTACAGTTTAAACTCTATCCCGGTGTTACCCCAAGCGATGTGGATTTTGATTTGTCATACAACTTGGTTATAGATTTTTTCCGTGGTGATTGGTGCGATGCGGCTGAGCTTTATCGCAATTGGTTTGAGGCTAATTTGCCCGAAAATTTATTACCGGTAGAAAACAATACCGATTTGCCCGAGTGGTACACCGATTCGCCACTTGTGGTGACCTATCCTGTGCAGGGTATTCACGATATGGACAAGGCAAAGCCAAACCGACTTTTCCCGTATAACAACGCTTTGCCGTATCTTGATGAAATAGGCAAAAAAACAGAGAGTCGTATTATGCCTGTGCTAATGCATTGGGAAAGCACTGCGCCTTGGGCTCCGCCTTATGTTTGGCCACCCATTGGTGGAGAAAAAATGCTTGCCGATTTCTGCGAAGAACTGCATAAAAGGGATTATATTTTAGGCGTTTATTGTAGCGGTATCAGTTATACCATACAAAGCAATATAAACGACTACAATATGGAAAAAGCATATAACGAAAAGGGCTTGTCCCGTCATATGTGCGCATCTCCTACGGGAGAGATAATTTCTAAAACCTGTCAAGCTCAACGCAAGAGTTATGATATGTGTATTGCCGAAGACTTTACAAAGCAGGTACTTTTGGAAGAAGCGCGCAAAATGGCGTCTTGCGGACTTGATTACATACAAATCCTAGACCAAAACCACGGCGGTACGCCATATTTTTGTTTTAGCGAAAACCATAGTCATCCTGCGGTGCCGGGTAAATGGATGGTAGAGCATATGACCGACTTTCTTAAAAAGTTAAAGGGTATTGTCGGCAAAGACGTGCTTTTGGGTTGCGAGTCGGCGGCATCAGAAGCGTATATACCATATATGAATCTTAGCGATAACCGATTTAACCTAAATGGTTACGTTGGCAAGTTTGTGCCGATTTATGGATATATATATCACAAATATCTACAAAACTTCTCAGGTAACTCGGTTTGCTCACAGGACATCTTTGATGAGGTTCGCTCTCCCGAGAGTTACCTTCTTCGCGCGGCGCATTCGTTCCTTGCGGGCGATCTTATGACCCTTGTAATAAACCAAGATGGCGAGATTGCTTGGGCGTGGGGCGAGCGAGAATTTGACTATCTGCCCGACAGAGAAGCCGTGCTTGAATTTATTAGATGCGCTACCGCATATAAGCGCGGTGTTGGTAAAAAATATCTTACCTTTGGTGAAATGATAAAGCCGTGTCGTGTTTTGTGCGATACAGTAAAGATGTATAAGACAAATCAAGAGCGATTTACCGAGTACCCAAGTGTTCTTACAACCGCTTGGAAATCAAGTGACGGCTCAAAAGCGCAGTTTTTGGCAAACTATTGCGCTACCGACAAAACGGTTTCAATCGACCTTATCGGTACAAACGGCGCCGATTTGATAGATGAGAGCGGCAAGGTTGTTGCAAGTTTGGGTAACACCATTTGTGAAATAGAAATAGCGGCAAACAGCGTAAGAATGATTGCTTTTAAATAAGAGGTGCAAAAATGGCATTTTATGATGAAAAAATAAGACTAACTTGGCAAAGACTAAATCAGTTTGCAAACACTAAACTTTACGACCTTGAGGGAGTAGAGTATGTAAAATGCGACTACAAAACCGACAACACCTTCCCCGAAAGCGGATGGCAACCTTTTGAAAAAGGTACCATAATGACAGGTCGCGACGCGCACTATTGGTTGCGCGCAAGCTTTAAGACACCACCAAAAAAGGACAACACTTCTTATTATATCAAGTGCACAACCGGTTTTGAGGGTCAGTGGGATGCTACAAACCCACAAGGACTAATCTACCTAAATGGCGAAATGGTTCAGGGCATTGACACCAATCACACCGAGGTTTATCTTGAGCCCGACACCGAGTACACAATGCACAACTATTTTTACCTAGGACTTGATAAGGGCGAGGTTTCGCTTAATATGGCAATGTATGAGCTAGATGAATTAAGCGAGCAACTTTATTACGATATTCGTGTGCCTTACGACGTGTTTATGATGCACTATCAAAACGAGGATGCTCACGAAATCATAACACCTATTCTTGAGCAATGTTGCAACCTTATCGACCTTAGAAAACCGCGTAGCGATGAATATAAGCAAAGCGTAAAGACCGCCATAAAGTTTATGAAGGATGAATTTTATGACAAGGTTTGTACCCCAGAGGGCAAGCCGATTGTTGACTGTATTGCGCACACCCATATTGATATTGAGTGGCTTTGGACACGCGCGCAAACCCGCGAAAAAATCCAACGCAGTTTTACCAATGCCTTGGCGCTTATGAAAAAGTATCCCGAGTTTAAGTTTATGCTTTCTCAACCTGAACTTTACCGTTACCTAAAGGAAGAAGCGCCCGAAAAATACGAGGAGCTAAAACAACTCGTGAAAGAGGGAAGATGGGAGCCCGAAGGCGCAATGTACGTTGAGGCCGACTGCAATCTTGCAAGTGGCGAGAGTCTTGTCAGACAAATTTATCAGGGTAAAAAATTCTTCTATGATGAATTTGGCGTAGACTGCAAGACACTCTTTTTACCCGACGTATTCGGTTATTCTGCCGCGCTTCCTCAAATCCTTAAAAAAAGTGGTATCCGCCACTTTGTAACTTCAAAAATTGCTTGGAACGAAACCAACACAATGCCTGTTGATACCTTTATGTGGGAGGGCCTTGACGGTAGCGAAATATTTACAAACTTTATTACCGCTCAGGACTACAAAGGCATAACCCCACAAAGATACACCACCTACGTTGGCAGATTAAACGCAAGTGAAATCAAGGGCACGTGGAACAAGTTTATTGAAAAACAGTATTGTACCCACGCTCTTACCACATACGGCTTTGGCGATGGTGGCGGCGGTCCTACCAAAGAGATGCTTGAAAATCAGCGCCGCTTGTCACGCGGTATACCAGGTATGCCTGTTACAAAGCTTCCTACACTAATAGAACACCTTGACCAAAAGCGTGAAGAGTTTGACGCGTCTTGCCGTAAACTCCGTCGTACACCGCGCTGGGTAGGCGAGTTGTATCTTGAATTTCATCGTGGTACTTATACCTCTATGGCAAAAAACAAGCGCGGCAACCGCATAAGCGAAATGGCGCTAGGCAAAGCAGAGTCACTTTCATATTTGGGATTGTTGCTCGGTAGCGAGTACGACCAAAACGGTCTTTACAATAATTGGAATCGAGTTTTGCATAATCAGTTCCACGATATTATTCCGGGTTCGTCAATAAAAGAGGTTTACGACGGCACCGATATCGATTATAAAGAAATTGCTGAATATACTAATAATGTTATAAATGAAAAATTAGATATTATTGGTAAAAATATTAAAACTGACGGTGGGTTACTAATTTACAATCCATCGGGTTTTGCGCGCAAAGGTATGGCGCAAATTGGCGGCAAAACGGTAGAACTTACCGAAAGTATTGCGCCTTATGGATATAAGGTTGTAAAGGATTATAAAGTCGATACCGACGTTATAGTAAACGGCCTTACCGCAGAAAACAAGTTTTATAAAATTACGTTTGATAACGCAGGTAGAATTACCGAGCTCTTTGATAAAACCGCAAATCGTCAGGTGCTAAAATCGGGCGAGTTTGCAAATGAATTCCAAGCGTTTGAAGATATACCTCGAGTTTATGAAAACTGGGAACTCACCGATTATTATAAGGAGAAAAAATGGGTTCTTGATGATGTGGCTCAAATCACTCCTATTACGAATGGCTCTCGCGCAGGATTTAAGATTGTCAAAAAATATCTCGACTCTACCATTTGTCAAAACATTTGGCTTTATTCTGATAGCAGTCGAATTGATTTTGATACCGAGCTTGATTGGCACGAGCATCATCAGGTGTTAAAGGTTGCTTTCCCTGTGGACGTTCATACCAACTCTGCTATTTACGAAACACAGTTTGGTCACATCGAGCGACCAACCCACTTAAACACAAGTTGGGATGCTGCCAAGTTTGAAGTTTGCGCCCACAAGTGGATGACCGTTGCCGAAAATGGATATGGCGTAGCGTTGCTCAATGATTGCAAATACGGCTTTAATACCGAAGGAAGTACCATGAAACTTACCGTGCTCAAGTGTAGCCAATATCCAAACGCCGAAGCCGACCAAGGCGAGCATAAGCTTACCTATTCGATTATGGCATATGAGGGTGATTTCCGCGAGGCAGGTGTCATAAACGAGGCGTACGCGCTCAATCAACCGCTAACTGTAGCGGCAGTTGAAGCAAATGACGGCGCGCTTGATGATAACTTCTCACTTGTTTCTTGCGATAAGCAAAACGTGATAGTAGAAACCGTCAAGAAAGCCGAAGCAGACGATGGTATGATTGTTCGTCTTTATGACGCATTTAACCGCAGAACAAAGGCAAGAGTTGACGTTTGTGACGGTTTTAAAGCGGCATATCTTTGCGATTTAATGGAGAATGAACTCGAAAAACTTGAGTTTGACGGCAATTCGGTTACGATACCCGTAAACAACTTTGAAATCGTTACGCTTAAGTTTGTAAGATAAGCATTTATAACGTAATAATTAACAAAAAGCCGCAAAGTGAAAACTTTGCGGCTTTTTAACTTAATCGACTGCTACGGCGTGATCGGAGTGTTCGCTACGGAACAACAAGGATATGCACCACACACCTGCAAGAGCAATTACGGTGTAGACAATACGGCTAAGCAACATACCGCTTCCGCCAAAAATCCAAGCTACAAGGTCAAAACTAAAAAGACCTACAAGACCCCAGTTAAGACAACCGATTATTGAAAGAATAAGACAAATTCTATCTAATATCATATTAATTCACCTCTTTAAAGTTTTATAATAATAGTTTGAGTGTGTTTTAATTAAAATATACTCTTTTTTGAAAAAGCGCCGACATTATAATATGTCGGCGCCGTTTTGGTCAGTTGTATTTTGCTACAACTTATTTCATGCTGTTTTCGTAAGATTCGATCATCTTTTTAACCATCTGACCGCCGATAGAACCTGCCTGTTTAGAGGTAAGGTCACCGTTGTAACCCTGCTTAAGATTTACGCCTACTTCGTTAGCGGCTTCCATCTTAAAACGGTTGAGAGCTTCTTTTGCCTCTGGTACTACGTTTTTAGCCATTGTATTTCACTCCTTACATACACAAATTTTGTTTGCGTTTGCAATATTATCTTGTGAAAAATTTTTTTAAATATGTTAGGTAATTTTTGTTTTGGTTTACAATTTTTTCTTTGCGATTATATTTTTGAAAAATAAAAGGCAGTCGCAAATGCGCGACTGCCTAAAATTGTTGTGCGTTGTTAAATTTTAAAATCTTGTTGAGCGATTTGCTCGGTAGGCGATGATTATTTAACCGTTGCAAGTTTATTTGAAGTTGCGGTATATGACGTAACGTTTAATATTGTTTCGCCGTCTATTTGCAATGCGCAGGGGCGATCAAATTCAACGGTTATTTCGTGTCCTGTAAGTATTGTAACGGCTTTTTCGTGTTTAATATGTTCGCCTTTAAATATAGATGGGAAAATCATAAGAGTTTTTATTTTGCTTGCGCCACGAAAAACGAGGGTTGAAAGAATGCCGTCTTGGTTTGCGCGAGACTGCGCAGGTGTTGGTATCATACCGCCGCCGTAATATCTACCGTTCATAGTAGGAACAAGCCACACGTTTTTGTAATCATACTTTTTACCGTCAACGGTAATTGTAGCTTTTACAGGTTTAAAGTAAAACAACAAACCTTTGATTGCGATAGCTGTGTAATTAACCTTGGTGCTGCCTGACGCTTTCATTTTGTCGCCAACTTCACAACAATAACCGTCAATACCGTAACCCACACCATTGATAAAGTGGTAGTCGTTACCGTTAACTGTAACTGTTGGCAGATTTTTAAGATGTTCGTTTACAGCAAAAGGTTTACACTCGCGCGTATAACCAAGGTCGGTAGCAAAGTCGTTGCCGGTGCCGTTTGGGAAATATAATATCTCATTTTTAATATCAATATCGTAAGTTTCATTTGCAAAACGGTTAAGTGTGCCGTCACCGCCTGCAATAATAATAAAATCTTCGGCGTCAAGTTTGCTTACAAATGAAGCATAGTCTTCTATTTGTGTGACGTCGATAAATTCAAGTTGAGAGTAAAAAGAAGACTGAAGAGCTTTAATGCTCTCGGGTGTGGTGTTACTGCCTGCTTTTGTGTTGTACAAAACATATCCTGTAGCCATAGTGATTTTAATCCTTTCTGTTAGGGGTTTTATCAAGCTCGTCTTTTAATTTTTTATAAACACGCTCTCCAATGGCGTCGGTTTTTAAATCGTTTACTGAGTCATTTTCTATTATATCGACTACCTTTAAATATACGTCGGTGTGATGGAAGGGGAAGTTTTTATGTATTTTTTCGGAACCGTTGATTGATATTGTAACAATAGGCGCATTTGCCTTTTGCGCAATTTTGAAAACACCGTTATGAAACGGCAAAAGCACGCACGATTTGCTTCGAGTACCCTCGGGGTATACGCCTATTGAAACCTCGCCTTTTTTAAGCAGTTCGGCGGCGCGGTTTATTGTTTTTATGGCATTTCGCGGATTCTCGCGGTCAATTGCCATAAAGCAACACCGTCTTATAAAACGGCCAAAGATAAAAATTTTAAAGTTTGCTGCCTTCGATATAAACGCTACCTGCCATTTTTTAAGAATATGCCAGGTTATAATAGGGTCAAAGTTTGAACGATGATTTCCTACAAAAAGAATGTTTTTATCGTGCGTGGGTATTTTTTCAATACCTTCGGTATGAATTCTTACGCGCATAATTTTTAGAGCGAACGCCGTCGCGCTATTAAGTAGCGCGCGATAGAAACCACTATGGTTGTCATATTCTTTTTTAGGATTTACAAGCAAAGCGCAAATTGCAAGAAAAATTACGTAGGTAACAAAAAGCAAAATTATAAAGCCAAATATGTATAATAAAAACATTTTTGCCATCCCTTTCAGAGTGCCAAATAATTTCACAATACATATATTAT
>JAFYQN010000017.1 GCA_017559885.1 Clostridia bacterium | reverse complement strand
ATTAAAACCCAAAAGTCTACCAACACCTGCGGCAACACCAACTGCGCCAAAGGTACCGCTTGAGTGCGCATAGTTATAATAATCCATAAGCGCGGCACCCATACGAACGGTTGTTTCATACGCTACAAAAAGAGCCGTTAAAAACTCGTTTCGCGATATGTTTTGCCAGTATGCCGCGGCAAGTATTGCGCCAACAAACGACGTGCCGGGGTGGGCGCGCGTAATGTTGTGACCGTCATCAATGTCGTATGCGTTTGACGAATGTCCCATAGCGGTAGCAGCGCCCGCAAAAGAAAGTTTTTTATCACTTCCAATAACGGCAATATCACCCTCGCCAAACACGCTTTTTGCAAGAGACAGTCCTGCATCAAACTGACGGCTATGGCTACCTACTATAAGCGCGCCAAACAAATCAATCATACAACCCTTCATACGCTCTTGTACGTTGGGTGGCAGGTCGTTCCAATTAGTGTTTAGTATATAATTTTCTAATTTGTAATCGGTTTCAAAATGCATAATATCACTTAAAGTTTTATAAAATTACTGCTTCTTGTGGTTGTTGCAGGGGGCGCAAAATCAAGATTGCGGTCTGCAATGCCCAAAATATCTTCGGGTCTAATCCAAGGTTTGTTTTGTATTGCGCTTGTTTCTTCGTGGGTAAGATAACCTTTATACGCGGTAAGGCATCTGCGGATAAATCCGTCGCGAACACACGCCTCGGTAAGACCGTTGTTCATTATGTTAAGAAGCAAGGGAAGTGTTTCTGCCGCAAGCGCTACGCTTGTTGAGTGCGCCACAGCACCCGGAATATTGCTAACACAGTAGTGAACAACGCCGTTTACAACGTAACGTGGGTTGTCGTGGTGGGTTTCGTGACTTGATTCAATAGCGCCGGGGTCGTCGTTAGATATATCTACAAGTACGCTACCTTTTTCCATAGTTTTAAGCATCTCTTTATCAATAAGAAAATCGGTGCGTTCTTTTGGCCATTTTACACAGTTAATAACCATATCGGTTTGTGGCAGTATTGCGGCGATTGCCTCTTTGGTGCAAACCATAGTATCAATTTTGTTGTTATAACGGTCGGCAAGTGTGCGCAAAACACCTACGTTAATGTCCATAACGGTAACCTTTGCGCCAAGAGCGTAAAGCACAGAGAGTGCGCCTTGACCCACAACACCGCCGCCAAGAATAAGCACGTTCATACCGGGGGCTCCTGCAAAGCCACCTACAAATTTACCCTTGCCACCGTTTATGTAAGCATTGACTCTAATCCAAAAAGCGCGCCCTGTTTACCTGCGGCTTCGCAGTTTGGCGAACCATAACGATGAGAGTCTTCTGCGGTGAGTGCAATACACTTTGATTTAAGTATTGCGTCAACCTCTTCGGGATGGCCTGCGGGATGTATGCAACAGTAAACCAACTGGTCCTCGCGCAACAAGTCATATTCGCAAGGGAACAATTCTTTTACTTTTGCAAGAAAGTCGCAACGAGCATACATTTCTTCCATAGTGTCAACTATTTCGGCGCCTGCGGCTTCGTATTTTTCGTTGCTAAAGCCCGAGCCCACACCGCAATCACGCTGTGCGAGTACAGTGTGACCTGCCGCTACAATAGAAGCTACCTCAACAGGTGTGCAGATTACTCGATTTTCGCCTTCTTTAATGTCCTTTAAAATACCAAATACCATTTTAATTTCCTCCTGATATTTATATTGAATTTTTATTATAATCCATCTTTGTTATACTCGCCAAAACCCTCGCCCAAAACCTCTTTGGCATCTGTTACTATAACAAACCCCTTTGGGTCAAGTTCCATGACGGTCGATTTAATGCGCGCTATTTTATTAGGACGCGCCGCGCACATTAAAATATTTTTGGGACTGCCTGTAAAGGCGCCACTACCGCTTATTACCGTAACGCCAAGTTCCATATCAATAAGTTTTTGTTTTACGGTGGCGCTTTTGTCGCTGATAATATACGCAAGTTTGGCATTTGTAGAGCCGTAAACCACCATATCCATAGCAAGACTTGATACGTACATTGCTATAACGCCATAAAGCGCAGTATCCAAACTGTTAAAAGTAAGCGCATAGATGCAAATTACTGTTACGTCAATAAATAAACACAATTTGCCGATTGAAATACTTTTGAATACATATTTAAGCAATCGGGCGGCAAGTTCGGTGCCGCCTGTGGTGGCGTTTTTTTGCATCATAAGTCCCAAAGAAACCCCAAGCAATACACCGCCGTAAAGACAAGCAAGTAGTGGGTTTGTGGTAGGGAAGGTGACAAACATATTCATACCATCAATCATAAGCGAACTTATAAAAATAGCATAAACTGACGAAAACAAAATATGCCATCCCTGCTTTTTAACGCCGATTATCATAAGTGGTACGTTCATTACAAAAACGGTGGTACCAATAGGAATTGACGGGATAAAGTGATTTAAAACCTGCGCTATACCCGTAAAACCACCCATAGCAAGACAATTTGCGTCAAAAAAACAATTAAATGCAAAAGCGTATAAAAGACAACTTAACGTAATAATAGCATAGTCTTTTATAAATTTCAAATATTTACTGTTCATTTTTGTACCTCAAATGTAAATATTTACCGATAACCATTATATATAACACATTTAATATTGTAAAATTGAAAAATGCGTGATATAATATAGAAATAATTCTATATTTTAGCAAATGGGGTATATAGATGACAATTTCAGAAATAGAATGTTTTTTAAGCATTTGTGAGCACAAAACCGCCAGTCGCGCGGCGGAATCACTATACATAACACAACCGTCGCTTAGCAGTCGGCTTAAAACTTTGGAACGTGAACTTGGCGGCGAACTTTTTATACGCAAAAAGGGAAGTCGCGAGATGATGCTTACTCCTGCCGGTAAAGAGTTTTATACACTTGCTTTGCAATACGAGGAACTGATTAGACAAATGCATAGCGTGTTTAACAAACGGTTGCAAAAACTTCGTGTTTCGTCGATTAACAGTTTAGATACCTTTTTATTGCCGCAGGTTTATGAGCGCTTTTTGCAACAGTACCCCGAAATAGAACTTGAAATTCAGGATATGGAACTATCGCTTTCAAGCCGCAACATACACACAGGCGACACCGATATTGCATTT
>JAFYQN010000147.1 GCA_017559885.1 Clostridia bacterium | reverse complement strand
TTATAAGTTGTTCGCCTGCTATTTTACCAATAGCCGCCTCATGAATAAGCGACGCGTCAATGTGGTTTGCGCTAATCTCGGGTATTGCGCTAACATGAGCGTTATCCATAATAATTGCGTCACACTCGGTATGACCAGAGCACTTATTATTGCCGTTAATATTTGAACGGAAAATTTGCACCGAATTGTCGGTTGCAACCGAACGCGAAACTACGTTTGCGCTTGAGTTTTCACCGTTCATATCAACCGAAAAATCGGTTTCGGCGCGTTGTGTGCCGTGTGTCATAAGTTTTTCGCGTATAATAAGCGTTGCATCGTCGGCAAGCGTTGCGCGAGTTATACGGCTTGTGTTGTCGATACCCTTTATCTGACTGGTTTCCATCTCCATATAACCGCCTGCGTCCACATTGACAACGGTGGTAGGATTCATATTTTTACCGCCTTTGCCGTCGCCCTCGCCATAATGACGCTCGATGTATTTTACCTTCGCGTTTTTGCCAACAAAAAACGAGTGTATACCGTCGTGACGGGATTCCTCACTGCCGCAGTTGTGAATACCACAACCTGCCATAATGGTAACGTCACTATCATCGCCGATTATAAAATCGTTGTATACCAAATCGTTTACGCCGCTATCGCTTATAATAACGGGGATGTGTATTGTCTCGCCCTTAGTACCGGGGCGGATAATAATATCAATGCCGTCTTTGTCGGTCTTGTTGCGAATGTCAACGTTTGGGGTTGTGTGGCGCTCGGCAAGAGAACCATTTGCGCGAATATTAAATGCGCCCGACGGAATTCCGTCCATATCGGCGATTATTTTAAGTAAATCTTTTTCTATGTTGTTCATTACTGCGCCCCCTTCATAGAGCTCGTAAGCACAGGACAAACCGCATTTGTTTTGCCTAAAAGTTCGGGCAAAATATCATCACGCTTACCGTAAGCTTTAAGCGTACCGCGTTCAAGCACCGCAACATTATCGGCAATATTAAGAATACGCTCTTGGTGTGAAATTATAATAATTGAGCCGCCCAAGGTTTCGTGCATTTTTTCAAACACGTTTATAAGGTTGCCAAAGCTCCAAAGGTCAATGCCTGCCTCAGGTTCGTCGAAAAGTGATACTTTGGTACTGCGCGCCAAAACGGTAGCAATTTCTATTCTTTTAAGTTCGCCGCCCGAAAGTGACGCATTAACCTCGCGGTTTATATAATCGCGCGCGCAAAGACCAACCTGTGACAAATAGTCACACGCTTCTGATATTGTAATATCTTTGCCTGCGGCAAGTCTTATTAGGTCGTTTACGGTAATTCCCTTAAAACGAACGGGTTGCTGAAAAGCAAAACTTATGCCGCGATTTGCGCGTTCGGTAATTGACAAATCGGTAATATCCTCACCGTCAAGCAAAATTTTACCGCTTGTTGGTTTTATAATACCTGCAATCACTTTAGCAAGCGTTGACTTACCGCCGCCGTTAGGACCCGTAATTGCCAAAAAACCGCCGTCAATATCCATTGTAATATCTTTTAAAATTTCTTTTACTCCGTCTTGCGTTTCGGCAGAAAAAGAAATATTTTTAAGTTGTAACATTAACTTCCTCCATTTTTGTATACATACATAAGTATTATACATTTTTTGTCATAAAAAAGCAATATTATTATTTACTAAATAGTACATTTTATGGTATAATGTGTCATATTTTAAAAATGGAGTTTCAAAATGAATATTTTAGAAAAACTAACCCAAGAATTAAACCTAAAAAATTGGCAAACCGAAGCCGCCGTAAAACTTCTTGACGAGGGTAACACCGTGCCCTTTATAGCCCGTTATCGTAAGGAAGTAACCGGCAGTCTTGACGACCAGGTTTTGCGCGCGCTATCCGACCGACTCGGTTATTTACGCAATTTACAAGAAACCGCCGAAAAATACAAAGCGGCGATTGAAGAACAGGGCGCATTGACCGAAGAACTATCAGTAGCTATTGATGCGGCGCAAACCCTTACCGAACTTGACGACCTTTATCGTCCGTATAAAAAGAAACGCAAAACTCGCGCCTCTGTAGCAAAAGAAAAAGGTCTTGCTCCCCTTGCTGAGTTAATATACGCTCAAAATCCAGATAGCGCTGAGCCAATCGTTTTAGCGCAAGATTTCATCAACGCCGAACTCGGTGTAGAAACTGCCGAAGACGCTTTGCAAGGCGCAAAAGATATTATTGCCGAACTTATAAGCGATGATGCCGACATTCGTAAAAGAATGCGTTTCGTTTGTATGGCTCACGGCAAACTCGTTGTACGCGCCGCAGGCGAAGAACTTGACGTTTACGAGATGTATAAAGAGTTTGAAGAGCCACTTTCCAAAATCGCAAATCACCGCGTACTCGCTATAAACCGCGGCGAAAAAGAAGAGTTCTTGCGTGTTTCGGTAGAATTTGACCGCGATAAAGCGATGTTTATAATAAGTCGTGACCACGTAAAAGAGGGGTCCCCTTGCACTACAGCAGTAAAAGAAGCGGCAGAGGATGCCTATACTCGTCTTATTTTCCCTTCTATCGAGCGTGAAATGCGTAGCGCGCTTACAGAAAAAGCCAGCGCCGACGCTATAAAAGTATTCTCACAAAACTTGCAGCAACTTCTTATGCAACCACCCGTTAAAGATACCGTAACCATAGGTCTTGACCCCGGTTATCGCACCGGTTGTAAGGTAGCCGTAGTCGACGGTACAGGCAAGGTGCTTGACACAGGCGTTATCTACCCTGTGCCACCACACAATAAGATAGACCAAGCAAAAGTCATCATCAAAAACCTTGTAAAGAAACATAACGTTCGCACCTTTGCCATAGGCAACGGTACCGCAAGCCATGAAACCGAGTGTTTTGCCGCCGAGGTTATCAAGGAAATAAACGACGGTCTTAACTATATGGTAGTTAGCGAAGCAGGCGCGAGCGTTTACTCGGCATCAAAACTTGCCGCCGAAGAATTTCCACAGTTTGACGTGGCTCTTCGTAGCGCGGTGTCAATCGCCCGCCGTATGCAAGACCCTCTAGCCGAGCTTGTAAAGATTGAGCCAAAGGCAATCGGTGTAGGTCAATACCAACACGATATGCCCGAGCGCGAGCTTGCAACAAGCCTTGACGGCGTAGTAGAGTACTGCGTAAACTCGGTAGGCGTTGACCTAAATACCGCATCTGTTCAGTTGCTATCACGCGTATCAGGCATTAACTCAGCCATTGCTAAAAACATAGTAGCCTACCGTGAGGAAAACGGTGTGTTTACAGACCGCGCTCAACTTAAAAAGGTTGCCAAACTTGGTCCTAAAGCATACGAACAATGCGCAGGTTTCTTACGTATTATTGGTGGCAAAAAGGCGCTTGACAACACAAGCGTGCATCCCGAAAGTTACGATGCCGCAACACGTCTGTTGAAACTATGTGGTTTTAGCGAAAAAGATATTGCCGAGCGCAAAATTAACGGTATTACCGAACAAATTGAAACTCGCGGTGCCGAAACTACGGCTACAGAGTTAGGCATTGGTGTACCAACACTTTTAGATATTGCAAAAGAACTTGAAAAGCCAGGTCGCGACCCTCGTGATGAGTTGCCTCCTCCAATGCTGCGTCAAGATATTATGAGTATGGAAGACCTAAAACCAGGCATGGAACTTACCGGTACTGTTCGTAACGTTATTGACTTTGGCGCATTTGTAGACATTGGCGTTCATCAAGACGGTCTTGTCCACATTTCGCAAATAACCAATCGTTTTATTAAACATCCTTCAGAGGTGTTAAAGGTTGGCGATATAGTTACCGTTTGGGTATTGTCGGTGGAAAGCGCCAAAAAGCGTATATCACTTACAATGAGA
>JAFYQN010000016.1 GCA_017559885.1 Clostridia bacterium | reverse complement strand
CTTGTACAATGAATTCTTGACTGCTGACCTGCACCAACGCCGATTGCCTGTCCATCATAAGCATAGCAAACAGAGTTTGACTGTGTATATTTAAGTGTAATAAGAGCAATTATAAGGTCACGAATTGCGCTTTCGGGCAAATCTTTATTATCGGTAACAATATTTGAAAGCAATTCGCGGTTAATTTCGAAATTGTTTCTTCCCTGCTCAAATGTGATACCAAACACCTGTTTAGTTTCTTGAACTTCGGGTACGTAATCGGGGTCGATTTTTACAATGTTGTAGTTACCATTTCTTTTGGATTTAAGAATTTCGAGTGCTTCGGGTTCGTAACCGGGTGCGATAACACCGTCAGAAACCTCACGCTTAATCATTTTAGCGGTGGTAACGTCACAAACGTCTGAAAGCGCTACCCAGTCACCAAATGAACACATACGGTCGGTACCGCGTGCGCGAGCATAAGCGCAAGCAAGTGGCGATTCGTCAAGACCCTCAATATCGTCTACAAAGCATGCTTTTTTAAGTTTATCGCTTAGCGGCACACCAACTGCCGCAGATGTAGGACTTACGTGTTTAAAAGACGTAACCGCAGGAAGACCGAGCGCTTCTTTAAGTTCTTTTACAAGTTGCCATGAGTTAAAAGCGTCAAGAAAATTAATGTAACCAGGTCTACCACACAAAATTTTGATTGGTAATTCGCTACCGTCTTTCATATAAATTTTTGATGGTTTTTGATTAGGGTTACAACCATATTTAAGTTCAAATTCTTTCATTTTAATTCTCCTTATACGTTCTTGTTAACGATTCTTGACTCATACTTGCCTGTAGCTAAATCAATGTATCTAACAAAAAGTGAAACTTTGTTGTCCTCGTTTAAATTTTTCCAAATTATATCGGTAAGAGTATCGATATCAACGTTGGGAAGTTCAAGTGTTTTGGGTTCGCCCTCAAAACTTGGAAGTGGGTTGCCATCACACTTATATGTATGAATAAACTTTGCCTTACCTGCAAGAGGATTTGAATACGCAAAGGTATATCTCTGACAAGAACTTCCGTCACCATCAGCCGATTTAAGAATTGACATTGCGTAGTTCATATCGCCATTTTCAAGACGAATAATGCCCGAAATACGTGGTGTAAAGTTTGGTGCGTCATCTTCAAACTCACGGGTACGAAGCGCTTGTTCAAAGGTCATTTGTCTATCCATAAGTTCGTAAATCGTATCGGTTTGGTCGCCGTTTGTAACTATGGTCTTATTACCGAGTACACGAACCGGTGCATAGATAATAAGGTGTGGGTCGATCATTTTTGACTCGTCAAATGCCTGTGTTCTAATACCTTCGCCGTCTTCAACAAATATACGGTTACGGCTGTTTTCACTACGACCCATAATAAAATATGCGGTTATTGCTTTGGTACCGTCGGCGCTTTTGCCAATAATTATACCTCTACCATGGTATGCCAATGAATTAAGTTCGTTTTCAAGAGTTTTAATTTCCATATTAAAATACCTCAATTATTTAATATAAGTTTTTCCGTCAACAACGGCAATCTTTTCATCACACAAAAGTTTTACTGCTTGTGGAAGTATCTTCCACTCGGCTTGTTCCATAATGCGTTTTTGTAAAGTTTCGGGTGTATCGTCATCCAAAACCTTAACTGCCTTTTGCAAGATAATAGGACCTGCGTCACACTCGGCAGTTACAAAATGAACCGTAGCGCCCGATACCTTAACGCCCTTTTTAAGCGCTTCTTCATGAACGTGAAGTCCATAATAACCCTTACCACAAAATGACGGAATTAAAGCAGGATGAACGTTCACCATACGATTTACAAAAGCATCGCATACGTTTTCATCAAGTATTGTCATAAAACCGGCATAAACGATTATATCGGCTTTTTCTTCGAGTAAAGCATCGCGCATAGCAATGCTATATTCAGCAATATCATTATAATCTTTTCTTATAAGCGTACGTGTTTTAATACCATTGTTTTGCGCGCGTGTAAGCGCATATGCGTTGGCCTTAGAAGAAATGACACAAGTAATTTTACCCGAGCCAAGTTCACCGCGTGCCTGAGCATCAATAAGCGCTTGTAAATTTGTACCGCCACCTGATACCAAAACAACTATATTTTTAGTATTATTCAATGATAACACCCTCGTCACTTTCTATAACTGTACCAATAATATAAGCGTCTTCGCCGTTTGCTTTCAAAATCTCCAATGCTTTATCGGCATCTTCACGCGCTACAACAATGCTCATACCAACACCCATATTATATGTGTTAAACATATCGCGTTCCGAAATGCCGCCAACCTTTTGAATAAGGTCAAATATCGGAAGTATTTTAAGCGCTGATTTGTCAACCTTAACCGAATAACCTTTTGGTAAGCTTCTTGGAATATTTTCATAGAAACCACCGCCTGTAATATGAGATATAGCGTGAACTTTTACCTCATCAATAAGGGCTAAAACAGGTTTTACATAAATTTTGGTAGGAGTAAGAAGTGTCTCGCCAAGTGTTTTACCACCAAGTTCATCCTTGTAAGCGGTAAGGTCACAATTTTCAATATCAAAAACCTTACGCACAAGTGAAAAACCGTTTGAATGAACACCAGTTGATGGAAGCGCAATAACTACGTCACCTGCAGTAACTGTTTTATTATCAAGAATTTTTTTCTTATCAACAATACCTACGGCAAAACCTGCAAGGTCATAGTCGTCTACAGGCATCATACCGGGGTGCTCGGCAGTTTCGCCGCCAATAAGCGCCGCGCCTGACTGAACGCAACCTTCACAAACGCCGCTAACTATAGATGCAATTTTTTCGGGAATGTTTTTTCCGCACGCAATATAGTCAAGGAAGAAAAGTGGTTTTGCGCCACAACAAATAATATCGTTAACACACATAGCAACGGCATCAATACCGATTGTATCGTGCTTGTCTAAAAGAATTGCAAGTTTAACTTTGGTTCCGCAACCGTCGGTACCGCTTACCAAAACGGGTTCTTCATAACCTGTTGGCAAACCAAAGCAACCGCCAAAACCGCCAACGTCGTCAAGGCAACCTGCGTTGCGAGTACGAGCAATATGCGCTTTCATAAGTTCAACTGATTTGTAACCTGCGGTAATATCAACGCCCGCAGCAGCGTATGCTTCAGATTTAGAATTGTTATGCATAATAATTTATTCCTTTCCGTTCCAACAGTAAGTACATAGATCGCATTCAGGAAGTCCTATAGCTTTAATGATACCTTCAAGTGTTTGGAACTCTAAAGATGCAAAATTAAATTTATCACATATAGTTTTTCGTAGTGCTTTACCACGTTCGGTTTCACCGTTTGCATATTCATCAATATATTTAAAGCCCTCTTCCCCTTCGAGCTCAACAATAACACGACGCGCAATAAGCTCCATATCATTTGTAGAGCGTGAGAAGTTAAGGTATTTACAACCATACATAATAGGTGGACAAGCTGAACGCATATGAACCGCTTTGGCGCCGTTCTCATATAGAAAATCAACCGTTTCTTTAAGTTGAGTACCACGAACAATAGAATCGTCCACAAAAAGTAGATTTTTATCAACAATAAAATCGTGAACAGGTATTTGTTTCATACGGGCAACTTTATTTCGTTCAGTTTGTTTTGTCGGTGTAAAACTACGAGACCAAGTAGGAGTATATTTAATAAAAGCGCGAGCATATTTTTTACCGCTTTCATTAGAATAACCTATAGCGTGTGGAATACCTGAATCAGGTACACCACCAACATAATCAACGTCTTGCGCAACGCCGTATTTACAGTCATATTCTGCCATTATTTCACCGTTACGATAACGCATTGCTTCAACATTAACTCCTTCGTAAGTGGATGTTGGATAACCATAATAACTCCAAAGGAAAGAACAAATACGTTTTTTGTTTCCAGGGGCTACAAGTTGCTTCATACCGTCGGGTGTAATCTTTACAATTTCACCTGGACCAAGCTCTTTTTCATCGGTATAACCTAATTTTTGATATGCAAACGACTCAAACGTTACAGCATAACCATCATCATTTTTACCAATAAGCACGGGTATTCTACCAAGTTTATCACGCGCCGCAATAATTGCTCCCTTACTTGTTAAAATAAGAATTGACATTGTACCGTCAATTAAATCTTGCGCATGCTTAATACCGTCGGTAAAGGTATCTTTTTGATTAACAAGCGCTGCAACAAGCTCGGTGGTATTTACCCTACCGCCTGTCATTGCGTCAAAGTAACCGCCTGTTTGAGCAAGGCACTTATCAATAAGTTCGTCAACATTATTAATGACACCTACCGTACATATAGCATAGGTGCCGAATTTAGAACGAATAAGCATTGGTTGAGGATCAGTGTCACTGATACAACCAATAGCAGAAGTACCCTTCATTTCTTCAAAGATTTTTTCAAACTTTGTTCTGAAGGGTGAATTTTCAATATTATGTATTTTGCGTTGCAGCCCAATCTCGCTGTCAAACGCTGCAAGACCGCCTCGACGGGTGCCAAGGTGTGAATGATAATCCACACCAAAAAAGACATCCATCATACAGTCATGCTTAGAGGTGATTCCAAAAAAACCGCCCATAAAGACCTACTTTCTATAAATAAAAAACCAAAAATTAAGCAAAGAAAAGTTTTGAAAGTGTCATAGGATCGATATATTCGCCATCCTTATAAACACGCATATTGCCTGAAGCAATTTCATCAATAAGCATTACGTCGCCGTTTGGCGCATAACCAAATTCAAATTTAATATCGTAAAGATCAAGACCCTTTTCTTTAAGATCGTCAGCAACGATTTTTGTAATCTTTTGGGTCATATCTTTAATATCTTCATACTGTTTATCGGTCATAACACCGAGAGCTACAAGAGCATCTTTAATTACAAGCGGATCGCCTTTTTCGTCATTTTTAAATGTCATCTCAACGTATGCAGGAAGGTCAGCACCTTCTTCGATATAATCTCCATAACGACGGATAAAACTACCTACTGCTTTATAGCGGCAGATAACTTCAAGACCGTGACCGAAAACTTTAGCAGGAAGAACTTCCATTGTGGTGTCTTCAAGGTTAGCATTTACGTAGTGGGTAAAAATACCTGCGGCATTGATTTTTTCAAAGAAATAAATAGACATACGAAGGTTTACGTCACCAACACCCTCAATTGTAAGACCAACTGAATTTTCGCCTGGGTCAAATACACCGTCTTTACCGGTGCAATCATCCTTAAACTTTAAAAGGCAGTTGCCGTTTTCAAGCGCATAAACATTTTTAGTTTTACCTGTGTACAAAAGTTTGTTTTCCATGATATATTACTCCTTAAAATAAATTATAAATTGTTCATAACTTCGCTGTCTTTTTTAAGCACAGCAGCAGCATCGCTTGCGCGTTTGGCATCAAGTTTTTGAGCCAGCTCTTTATCTTCTACTGCAATAATTTGCGCAGCCAATAACGCCGCGTTGGCACCGCCGTTTATTGCCACGGTTGCTACGGGAATACCTGTTGGCATTTGTACGGTAGATAAAAGCGCATCCATACCGTCAAGATTTGTTGATTTGCAAGGAATACCAATTACGGGCAACGTAGTATTTGCCGCAATAGCACCTGCAAGGTGCGCCGCCATACCTGCCGCCGCGATCAAAACGCCAAAGCCGTTTTCACGCGCATTTAGCGCAAAATCACGCGCTTCTACAGGCGTGCGATGTGCAGAATAGATATGTACCTCGAAAGGTATATCGAGCGATTTTAACATATCGGTCGCTTTTTTTATAATGGGCAAGTCGCTATCGCTACCCATAATAATACCAACTTTTTTCATAACATAGATGCATCCTTTCATAAAAAGCAAAAGGGCGCACTTGGACAAAGTGTGTTCAAGTGTGCCCAGACGGTCGGCTAAAATATACAATCTTTGTTCCTTAGTGGTGCTCCACAATATATTCCGTCAGTCACAAAGAACGGTACAAAATAGTACTGAAACAGTATAACATTTTGTAAAAATTCTGTCAAGAAAATTTAGCGAATTTTGTCGTGAAAAAATCACCAAAAATTATACTGAATTTAGGCCTTTGTTTCACAATAAATACAACGATAAACCTTGTCCTCTTTATCGGTAAGTTTAAAGATGTGATCAAGTTCCTGTTCACAGGATGTTATACATCTTGGATTTTTACATTTTATTACGTTAGTTAATACTGTCGGCATTGCTATTCTTAGTTTGTCTACAAGCACACCGTCTTTAATAATATTAACTGTAGCATCAGGGTCAACAAAACCAATAACGTCAAAATCAAGCTTTATATCAGCGTCAATTTTGATAATATCTTTTTTGCCCATCTTTTTGCTTGAAACGTTTTTTATAAGCGCAATTGACGCATCAAGCGAAGCAAGATCTAAAAGTTCATAAAGTTTCATACCAAGACCTGCTGTAATATGGTCAATTACAACACCGTTTTGAATAGAATCTATATTCATATTGTTCCTGCCTCCTTAAGTAGCTTAAGTATAAGCGCCATACGCATATATTTACCGTTAAGAACTTGTTTAAAGTAACATGCGCGTGGGTCGTTATCTATAGCAACACTAATCTCATTAACACGCGGCAATGGATGCAAAATTGATAAATCAGACTTTGCATTTTTAAGCTTGTCAGGTGTAAGTATATAACTATCTTTAAGGCGAAGATAATCTTCTTCATTAAAGAAACGCTCACGTTGTACGCGTGTCATATAAAGTATATCAAGTTCGGGCATTGCTGCTTCTAAATCGGTAGTTTGTTCATAAGGAATATCGTTTTTAACCAAAATATCCTTCTTAATATAGCTTGGTAATTTTAATTCATCGGGAGAAATTAGTACAATCTTAATATTGTTATAACG
Organism: Clostridia bacterium; assembly: GCA_017559885.1. Lineage (GTDB taxonomy): Bacteria > Bacillota > Clostridia > Oscillospirales > Acutalibacteraceae > UBA737. The sequence goes on along the minus strand of JAFYQN010000016.1, from coordinate 1,064 downwards.
ACTAAGAGCGTTGATAAGAGAATGTACTGTTCTACCAAATTTGAGGTCGCCGCAAAAACCAACGGTCAAATTGTCAAATCTACCCTTTTCGCGACGGATAGTAAGTAAATCGGCAAGTGTTTGTGTTGGGTGACAATGTCCACCGTCACCTACGTTTATAACGGGGATGCTTGCATTGTTTGCCGCAACCAACGCCGCGCCTTCTTTTGGATGACGCATTGCGATAATATCGGCATAGCAACTTACGGTTTTGGCAGTATCAGCAATGCTCTCACCCTTAGCGGCTGATGAACTTTTTGCCTCGGAAAAACCTAATACATTACCACCAAGTTCGTACATAGCTGCCTCAAAACTAAGACGCGTACGGGTAGATGGCTCGAAAAATAAAGTTGCCAACTTTTTGCCATCGCAAATGTGTGCGTATTTTTTAGGATTTTCAATTATATCAAGGGCGGTAGCAATAAGCTCGTCAAGCTCTTCTACAGTAAAGTCCAAAATATCAATTACGCTTCTCATATATTTCTCCTTAAAGAGTTATTTATTCTTTAGCGCCATTAACAGCAAGATAATTCTTTATACGTTCAACATTTTCGCGGTTTGTTTCGTCTTCTTCAAGATATTCAATAATATCGTATACGTCAACAACTGAATATACAGGGAAACCGTACTCCTCGCCTACCTCAGCCATAGCTGATTTTTCGGTTTGACCCTTTTCTTTACGGTCAACCATAACAAATGTAGCGGCAACCTTTGTACCTTTAAGGCTAGATAAAATTGCCATGCTCTCACGAATAGCGGTACCTGCTGTAATAACGTCCTCTACTATAACGATTTCTTCATCCTCTTGTGGCTTGTAACCAACAAACACGCCACCTTCACCGTGGTCTTTTTCTTCTTTGCGGTTAAAGAAGAAAGGAACGTCAAGACCGTTTTTGGAAAGTGCAACTGCTGCGGAAATGGAAAGCGGAATGCCTTTATATGCAGGGCCATAGAGAACAGCGTCTTTTTTGCCAAGTTTGTCAAAATATGCTTTTGCATAGAATTCGCCAAGTTTGGAAATCTGG
>JAFYQN010000146.1 GCA_017559885.1 Clostridia bacterium | reverse complement strand
TACGGCTCGGTAATTTATTACGATGTTGACTATATGGCAAAACTTGTAAACGCGGTAATATATGAAGACGTAACAATTGATGATTACATAATTGAAAATCCAATTGAAACAAATGATTGGTATAGCGAAAGGAGATAAAAATGAAAAAAATCATACCGATTTTAATTGTTATATGTCTTGCTTTTTCTTTGAGCGGTTGCTCTGATTGGAACACAACCAAAGAGTATCGTGAACTAAAAGGCATTTATGAAAGTTATGAAGATGGTAAAGAATACACCAAGGAAACGCTTTTTGAACAGTTAGGTGACCCTTACTACTATCAATACAAATCTCTTTACAATAATACTCTATCGGATGAAGAAAAGCAGTCGAGAAAAGTAGAATATTTTAAAGAATATACGGATAAATGGAGTTATGTTTGCAACGAGTTGTCTGATTCTAATCCGTATGACTTAGTTGTTGAATTTGATGCTGATGGCAACGTTACGGATATGGAATTTGATTATATCCCCGGCGGCTGATAAAATTAAATTTTTAAATGCAGAAAAGAAAATTTTTCTTTTCTGCATTTTTTGTTGTGTAATTGTCAATAATATTACGGGAGGAATCAAAAATGAAAAAAATAATCTCATTAACTTTTGTTTTAATCTTTCTTTTGTCACTTACCGCCTGCGGTACAGTCGGCGACGTAGTCAGCGATGCGCAGTCTATGGGTAATTCGGTAATCGACGGTACACAAAGCATTGTAGACGGCGCGATAGACAAAACCGAGTCTATGGTAGACGGTGCCGAAGAGAAAGCTATGAACATGATGGCAGGCATCACCGCAAGCGACGCAAAAAAGGCGGCGCTAAAACACGCGGGGCTTGATGAAAATCAGGTTTCCGACGTTGATATCGACCTTGACCGTGATAACGGTAAACTTATTTACGAGGTTGATTTTAACTCCGGCAACATAGAATATGATTATGATATCGACGCCGAAACAGGCGACGTAATTTCTGCCGACAAAAGCAAAGATTAAAAAAGATTGCCAAAAACTTGGCAATCTTTTTTATGTTTGTATTTGTTTAAATGCGTAAAACTCGCCCTGTTTTGCAATGAGCTCGTCATAGGTTCCAAACTCAACGCATCTACCGTCTTTTATAACGGCAATTTTGTCCGCATTTTTAATGGTGGATAATCTATGCGCCACGATAAAGGTTGTTCTGTCGCGAGTAAGATTTTCAATCGCTTTTTGTATCTCACGTTCGGTAACGCTGTCGAGCGCGCTTGTCGCCTCGTCAAAAATAATTACCTTCGGGTCGCGGATTATTGCTCGGGCTATTGCAATTCGTTGTCTTTGACCGCCCGAGAGTTTTGCGCCGTGTTCGCCAACGCTTGTGTCTAGTCCGTGAGGTAGTTTTGCTATCACGTCATCAAGTTGCGCCGCGTGAATAGCGTCGCGCAACTGCTCTTCGGTGTAGTTGTCGCTACCGTAGGTTATGTTTTCTCTAACCGAGCCTGAAAACAATACCGATGTTTGCGGAACAACCGAAAGATATTTGCGGTAGGAGCGCAGGTCAAAATCCTTGATGTTTTTATCGTCAATAAGCAACTCGCCCTTTTCGGCAAGATTAAATCCTACCACAAGGTTTATTATGGTGCTCTTACCGCTTCCCGATTCGCCCACAAGAGCAATAGTCTCACCCTCGTTTACCGTGAGGTCTAGTCCGTTTAGCACGTGTGTTTCAAGGTCGTAATTAAAGCTTACGTTTTTAAACTCGTATTTACCTTTTAGGTTTTCAAGTTTTGGCTTGTTGGAGTTTTTCTCGGTGTCGTAGGTGGAAAGTATCTCTCCGATAGAACGAATCGAATCAGCTCCGCGTGTGATTGCGGGTAGCAAATACACAATACTCATAACGCCTGCCGAAAGGGTGGTGAAATAGTTTTGATAAAGCGCAACCTCGCCGATGGAAATAAATTTTTTATATGCCATAAATGCCGTTATAAAAAGACACGCGATTTGGAAAAAGTTTACCATAGCCCAACTAAGCGCGCCAAAAAAGCTATAAGTAGAGTCGGTTTTGTAGCCGCGCTCGGCAATTTTGGTAATAAAGCGGGTCAGTTTTTTCACCTCGGTATCTTCGAGCGAGTGGGCTCGGGTTACGGGAATTAGCTCCTCCATATCGTAAACCGCAGCAGAGGTGTTTTCTAGCTGTTCGCGAAACTCTTTTGTCTGACGGTGCATGGTTTTGTGAAAACTCTTTTGCAAAATAACTGCGGCGGGGACAAGTAGTAAAAACATAAAAAACACAAAAATATTATTTGAAATTACCACTGCCAGCGTAATGCACATATTTATAATCGTGCCGAGCACGGTGTTCATAATGTGAGAGGCAAGGTCGGTCACAACCTCTACGTCACGCATAACCTTTGATTGTATTTTGCCCGATTGAGTATCCTTGTGAAAAGAGATGGAAAGTTGTTGCAATTTTCTTACCATAGCTCCGCGAAGACCTGCTTCTACGTTGCGGTTGGCTTTGGAAAGTATTTTTACGTAAAGGGTGTGGAATGGGATGTTTAAAAGAAGTAGCAAACCCGCAATCGCGCCGTCAAGCGAAATGCGCCACCAAAAATTGTGAGGCGGATTTGTAACAAGGTTTATAATGTCGGCGGTTATAAGCGGCAAAACCCAAGTAGGCGAGTCTTTTATTATATAGATTAAGGCGCCGAGTAAAAGCCGTAGATAATGACCCTTATACAGTTTAAAAAGCAATCGCAAAGCGCGAGGCGTTTTAGGGTCTTCTGCCATATACGCTTCTATAAATCTATCTTCTGATTTTATTATATTATCCTCGCAAAAATGCGGTTTTTTCTTTAACATAAAAAACACCCCTTACTGCGCAAATCTTAACAAAATAAAATTATCACAGTAAAAGGTGTTTTGTCAATAAAATAATACAACACGTTACTAAAATATATAGAAGAATTATCGTTATAGTGTTTTTTCGACTATTGCTGCCATAACGGTTACGTCATCGGGGCGCGCGTTGCCGTATCTGCGCCGCGCGCAATCACAAATATGCTCGGCAAGGTCTTGCGCCGTGCCGTCACCCCACGCTTCAAGTTCCTCACGTATCCATTCGGTTCCTTGGGCGGTTGCTCCATCGGACACAAGCAGTAAAATATCTCCCGAACGAAGTCGTATACCTGCGCGGTCAAACGAAACCTCTTTTAAAATGCCAACAGGCAAACTGTGACTTTCGGCGCGTCCCGAGTGACCGCTTCGGCGCACTATTGTAGGCGCTGCCCCTGCTTTATAAAGCTCGGTACTGCCTGTAAACAGGTCAATGGTTGCGATATCTACCGTTGCAAGCGACTCATCGCTTGATTTAAAAAGCATAGATGAATTAAGAATTTTAAGCGAGCAATCATATCCAAACCCTGCTTTAAGTAAACGCGCCATAAGCCCTGATGCCATTGCGCCGTCTACCGCGGCGCGGCCACCCGTACCCATACCGTCGCTTAATACCATAACAAAATGTCCTTTGCCGTCGTTAAAGTATTTGCACGCGTCACCGCATATTGAACCGGGCGCCGCGCAACGTTGTTCGACACCTACGTCTATACGGTATTTTGGATGCTCGTTTACCGTTATAAGCGCGTAGTCACCGCATTTTGTTATGTTTGGCACATCAAAGTCGCGTTCGCACGCAAGCGATAAAATTTTCATAATTTGCAAACGGTTTAAAACAACGTCGTCGTGTAATTTTATTTTAATTTCAAGCGACATACGCGCAAACTTGTCAATCTTTGCCGCGCATTCAAGTGTATTTACACCAATGTTTTTAAGCGCTGCAACTGCCGATTCCGATGCCGTAACGTCAAATTGTTGCGAACAGGAAAAATCGCGAGATAATTCGCCTAACATGGTAGAAATCCCCTCAAACTGTTCTGATACAACCTGACGCACCTCGTCAATGCGGTTTTCGGCGGCAAGCAAAGAAGCGTATTGCGAGTAGCGGTTTTTTACGGTATCTTCCATTCGCTTTACGCGCAAACACCTACCGCGAAAGTCATTAAGCGAATTGTCATCAGGCGAGTTGTCGCAACCCTTTACTATGTTTATCATTTTCATAACTGCTTCAATTGTTTCGGCGTTTTTGTTTTCCCAACAGTGAAGACGCAATTTGCATCCTGCGCAGGTGTCTTGCTCTATGTAAGAAAAAATTGTTTTAAAGTCGGGAGCGTTTATTTTTCCGAGTTCGCTTGACACCTGTGATATGGTTCCCGAGACGTCTAAAAGCGCGTCTGAAGCAAGATTAAGGCGCAAACCGATTGCCTTGTTTACCGATTCTTCTGTGCGAAGTTGCGGTTGCCTATAAAAATATTTGCCCAAAGTAATCCCTGCAGTGCGCGGTATTAAAAGAAACGCTACGGCGGCAATAAGTATTTCTGCCATAAATAGCCCTGACCCGTCTTTAAACTGCATAAAAGAAATACCTATAATTCCCATAGCCACAACCGAAAGCGCTTGCGCGTATTTGCCAAGCCCTACAAAAACCCTGCCGCAAGTCCTGCAAAGGCATAAATGCCAAATCCGTTTTCAAAGGAATAGGTTGCCGCGGCGGCAAAAGAAACCGCAATACCGCAAGCACTGCTTGCCGCCGCGCCGCCGTATCGCGCCGACACAAGAATCATAAAAACTCCAATTATATGACCGAGCGACAACCCTGCTAAAGTGAAATTTGCAATACCTATTATTATCATTGTTGCAACGCTAAGAAGACATATAAGACTATCAAGCGAAAAACCTGCGCGTTCTTGCGCCAAAGATACAAAAGCCCTATGTACCATAAATGTACCGCCAAAAACTACAAGGCACTCGGCCGCAAGTTTAAGCGCGTCAAGCGGCACGCCGCTATAACTTATAATACCAGTTGCCCCGTTACAAAGAAGTGCTATCGCGGACAAAAAAACGGGGTTTTCGCACACCTTTTTATACCCTGACAAAAGCAGTCGTATTGCAACAATGGCAAGAAGCGCCGCAATATACCTAAAACCACCGCTTGTTGCCGCAGGAATAAAATATCCTACAAAGCAACCAATAGCCACGCTTGGTAAAAATACGCTGCTACAACCCGATACAAAGCAAATTCCAAAAGGCATAAGCGATCCAAAAATCGCCCCTCGCGAAGCAATAAAACCCAACACGCCCGATAAAATATGCAGTCCCAATGCCGACACAAATTCTTTACTGTCGGCAGATATAACGTCCTGTGTTTTTTTAACCAAATCCTTCATTTTAAACTTTCGCTCCTTTGACAAACCAAAATCATTATAGGGGATAAATTCTCAAGTTTATTATATTTGTAAACCAATATAGTTTTTGTCAAAGCAGGGAGTTATAAAATTTGTTTTTTTGTCTTTAAAGATAAAAAATTTACTTATATTTTAAAATGTTTGGGGAATACTGTTGGCGGAGGGATTTTATGAACAATAAACTTTTAAAGTTTTTTATAATTGTTATGGCGCTTTTGTGTGTGCTTTGCGTTACGGTAGGCGCGCTTTCAAAAATGGGGTCTACCGGTAGTGAGGTTACAGGTATTCAAACCCGACTTAAAGAGTGGGGATATTATAACGGACAAGTAGACGGTATATTTGGCACTGCGACCAGAGATGCAGTAATAAAGTTTCAAAAAGCAAACGGGCTTGACGCCGACGGAATAGTTGGCAGTAAAACGCTCGCGGCAATAGGAATAAGCGGTGGGTCGTCTTATAATTCGGCGGATTACGAACTTCTTGCGCGTATAATTTCTGCCGAGGCGCGAGGCGAAAGTTATTTAGGTCAAATAGCGGTAGGCGCTGTGGTGCTTAACCGTATGGAGCATCCATCTTTTCCCGATACCTTGTCGGGTGTGGTTTATCAAAACGGCGCATTTTCGTGTCTTTATGACGGACAGTTTTACAAGCCCATTGCCGATAGCGCCTACTCGGCGGCGCGAGATGCGCTTAACGGTCTTGACCCTACGGGCGGCGCAATATATTACTACAACCCAAAAACCGCCACAAACAAATGGATAACCTCGCGCCCTGTTATTACCACTATAGGTCGCCACGTTTTTTGCAGTTAAAAAAGCAATCCCAATTAATGAGGATTGCTTTTTTGTTGGTTTTGTGGTATGGTTAATACAGGTGATAAAAATGAAAAAAGTAATAGCAATATTTATGGTACTTGTTATGTTGTTTGTTTGCGGTTGTAGCGCAAAAGTGCCAAAGGGTGACAAAAGCACACTTTTAATCAACGCAAGATGGCAAGGTCACGACGGTGCGTGTGAAAATAAAATTATATTTGGCGCCGACAATTATTTTAGCAACAGTTGCATTTGCGGCGAGCCGGTTGGGGATGCCGACGTGGTAGAGACGTACAGCTATAACAAAGAAAAACAAACGCTATCCCTTTACGATGACAAGGCAAAGGTAATCGAAAGCGGTAGAGTGATGTTTTTAGACCAGTGTTATTTGGTTGTGGATTTGTGGGATGACGTTTACGTATACGAAAACCAAAAAGGACACAAATGCACCGTTTACGACGAGGTAAAACAATACGTGCTTGATGACTTTACAAAGCCGTTTATAAACGTGTTAAAGTTTGAAGACGGCGTTTTAACGGTTACAAGTCACGATTACGACGGCGACACACCTGACCTTTTTGAAAAGTGGGAATTAACCGTCGCAGACGACGTAAGTTTTAAAGAGGTATCAGTCACCGACAACAAGGGCGAGGTTAGCGCCATACGACGCGTTTTAACCGAAGAAGATTATCAGTACATAGGCGAATACTACACCGCAGGATATTTCACCTTTAATGAGGACGGACAGGTTACCGACATTGTCTTTTACGGAGAACTTGTAATACAATAAATATTAAAACCACCAATCAAAAAAAGATTGGTGGTTTTGTTTTACTCATTAAACAGTATAAATCCGATTGTGTTTGTGGCAAAGTTAGAAAACATATGTATAAGCCACGAAAGGTAAATGTTGTTGTATTTTTCGTTAAAGAAGTTAAAGATTACTCCCCCTGCAAAAAGTCCTACCATAGCAAGCAAAACAACAGTCCAATCAAACCAACCAATCATCATTGCGATGTGATATACGGCAAACATAGACGCGCTCGCAATATACGCGACGGGTCGGCTTGACACCTTTTTAAGCGTAAGGAAGGCAAACCCCCTAAAGAAAAATTCCTCAAGCAACGAGTTTGCAAATGATATGTAAACGGCAACAAAAATAAAGTTGTTTTTGTTAACGCCTGTGCTTTTGGTAAGACTGCCTGTAAGTGCCGAAAAATCAAACACGTTGCGAAACAGTAAAAACGCGCCAAGCACTACCGCGTATACACCCACACCAAGACAAAGCGCTAACCAAATACCCTTTTTATCGGGTTTAAAAAGTCGGGTAAGTTTGCAATCTTTGTTAAAAATGGAGTAAAGAATTGGTAGCATTAAAAACAAAACGATTTTAATTGTCGACTTTATCATATACCCCGGTTGAATTACGGCATCAACCACACCCATACATATACAGGCAAAAGCAGTTATTGCTATAATAATATATTTTGGGTTTTTCAAACTTGTCACCGCCTGACCAATTAAAAATTTATCCAATCTTTTTCCTTTAAAATGTCTATAACCTTTTTTGCATCAGGTATTGTTATAATAAATAGCCGACCATCTTTTGAAAAAATATTTAAGTGTATATTATCAAATTGATAGTATTCTATGTCCTCAAGTGAAATTTCGTCTAAAGTGTATGGCTTTTCCTCTAAGCACACACAAACAATACCTGCTTCACAAAAATATATATTACCATTTTTTATTTTTCCATTACCTAAATTAAAATTGCCATTTGTTTTATAAAAAACAGGAGAAGTAATAACTTTTTCAAATTTTGCATATCTTTTATTCATAATTTTTTCGTATATTAAGAAAAAAGCGAACAAAACATTGCCAAACATAAAAGCGCACCAAATTGAAACCCACATATTTAATTCTCCAGGTCCAAGAAAAATATAAAAACACAATCCAAAAAGCAAACCAAGAACAGCAGATAAAATCGCTATTGCTTTTGTGTTATACATTAAATCACCGCCTTTTAATATATTTTATCATAAACATTAAAAAAATCAAGAATACTCATAGGATTGCACCCCAAAGAAAAGTAAAAGATGATTTGTAAAAATGATAAGTTGTATTTTTAAAATTGATATTGCTTTTATTCCAATTTTGGAATATAATCATACATATAAGGATGTGATTTAAATGTTAGCATATATGACAGCGAGCGAAGCGGCTGAAAAATGGAATATATCGCATAGAAGAGTTTTGACACTTTGCAAGGAAAACCGCATAGCCAATGTTGCAACGCTTGGTAACATGTGGATAATCCCCATTGAAGCAAAAAAGCCGGAGGACGCAAGAAGTTTGCGTTACAACACAACTTCAGAAAAAACCGCCAAACCATTTTTGAAGTGGGCAGGCGGTAAAGGACAACTTCTTAAAGAAATTGAGAGTTATTATCCTTTTGCAGATAGTCACATTACTAAATATGCCGAGCCATTTGTTGGTGGCGGCGCTGTATTGTTTGATATACTTGGCAAATATGATTTAAAAGAGATTTATATCAGTGATATAAATGTTGAACTAATGAACACATATAAAATTATTCGCGATAACGTTGATTCTTTGATTGAGATTCTTTACTCTATACAAAACGATTATTTATCATTAAATACCGAAGATAGAAAATCATATTATGTAAAAATGCGTGACAGATTTAACTATTTAAAAGTTAATGGTGATGAAAACATCAATATTGAAAAAGCGGCATTGATGATTTTTTTGAATAAAACTTGTTTTAATGGGTTGTATCGCGTTAATAAAAAGGGACTCTTTAATGTTCCGATGGGTGCTTATAAGAATCCTATGATTTGCGATGAGAACAATCTTAGAGCAGTATCAGAAAAATTACAAAAGGTTACTATTGTTTGTGGTGATTATAGAGAGTCTGCAAACTTTATTGATGAAAATACTTTCGTGTATTTTGATCCACCATATAGACCCATTACCGATACGGCAAGTTTTACTGCATATACCGAAAATTTGTTTAACGATGAAGAACAGATTGAACTTGCAAAATTTGTTGATTTGATGAATAAAAAAGGCGCAAAGATTGTTGTAAGCAACTCGGATCCTAAAAATATAAATAGCGAAGATGATTTTTTTGAAGAGATTTATGCAAGTCATAATATCAGGCGAGTTGAAGCAAACAGAATGATCAACAGCAAAGGCGCATCAAGAGGAAAAATAAAAGAGCTTTTAATATCAAATTTTAAGGAGTAAAAATATGGCTAGCAGTACATCGTGGCAAAAAATATTTGATGATTATAAAATACTTGAGCATGATTTTTCTAACAGTCCATTCGAATTAACGGCATCACAAATTAAAGTGGCGTGTCAGGAGTTTAGAGGAACCACCGAAAAAGAGGTGAGGATTCTTTGCAAACAAGATACTAGAGAATCTCGACCAGAAATTTTTAAAACACATAATTTGTTTTTATTGCCCAAGAAAAATGGTAGTTATTACATAGTAAAAGGTGAGG
>JAFYQN010000145.1 GCA_017559885.1 Clostridia bacterium | reverse complement strand
GTTTATATAATGCTGCTACATATATTGACGAGGTCAAAGCAACTCATAACTATGGCAATGTTTCTTTGCACAATCAATCTCATGGGGAAAGTTTTCTATCCATCGTTCAAAATCGTTTTAGTGGAAATGGCTTATATCTTTTGGATGAACCCGAAGCAGCACTTTCTCCTATGCGGTTAATGACTTTAATTGTTGAAATGGATAGTCTGTTGAAAAACAATTCTCAATTTATAATTGCAACCCATTCACCGATTTTAATGGCATTTCCAAATGCAGAAATATTACAGTTTTCTCAGTCGGGAATTGAAAAGGTGAAATATTATGAAACTGAGCATTATAAAACAACAAAACTTTTTGTTGAGGAACCTGAGAAAATGATTCATCATTTAATTGGTTATAATAATTGAAAATAACGGTTTTCAGTCACATTTCATTCGTGTCATTAAGTTCAAAACACCCAAAAATCCCGTTCACGAAAGTGGACGGGATTTTTACTTATTACCTTTTAATCTCCAATAATAGCAAAAAGCACTCGGGAATACACGAGTGCTTTAATTTTTTTATCTCTCTGTGCCTTTAGGTCTTGTCATAAGCTCTTTAACTGCCAAATCTGCGCGGTAATTTTCGTACAATACTTTATAACAAGCGTTGATAATCGGCAACTCTACGCCATATTTTTGACCTAATTGATAAGCCATTTGCGCGGCGTAGTAACCTTCAACGGTGCCAACTTCTTTAAGTGCTTGCGCTACCGGTACACCACTACCAACCTTATTACCAAAACGGTTGTTACGGCTATGCTGTGACGTACAGGTTACAACCAAATCGCCTATACCTGTAAGACCTGCAAATGTACGCTCGTCAGCGCCCATACATACGCCAAGATTTGCCATTTCGGCAAGACCGCGGGTTATTAGCGCCGCCTTGGTATTATCGCCAAGACCTAACCCATCGCTAATACCTGCGCAAACGGCGATAACGTTTTTAAGCGCGCCGCCAAGTTCTACACCAACCATATCGTTAGCGGTATAAATTCTTAAACATTCACTCGACAACACGTCGCGAACAATGCTTGACGCTGTAAAACTTTTAGACGTTGCAACAAGCGCGGTAGGAATCATACGGGCAACCTCTTCAGCGTGTGAAGGGCCCGATAAAACACAAATTTTATCATTAGGTAATTCTTCGCGTATTACTTCAGCAAGTCTTTTTAAACTATCTTTTTCAAAACCCTTTGCAACGTTTACAACAATACCGTGATTTTCGACTGTCGATAACTGATTTGCAACCGAACGCACTGCAACCGATGGACAAGCAATAATAGAAATAAGCGAACCGCAAGCGCAGTTGATATCGGAAGTAATATTCATATCTTCGGGTATTTTTATTCCAGGTAAAAGTTTAACGTTTTCACGGTTTTTAAGTAAATCGTTTACCTCTTGTTCAAAAGGTGACCACAAATAAACCTCATGTCCGCAATTATAAGCCGAAATTGCTAACGCAGTTCCCCAACCGCCTGAACCTAAAACGGTAATCTTTGCCATATTATTTTTTCCTCCCGAATGTCATTTTCTTTTCGGTACCATTAATTAGTCTTTTTATATTATCAGAGTGTTTTGCGATAACCAATATACCCATAACAGCCGAAAGAACCGCAATTGGCCAAAACTGAGCCGTTGGGTTTATTAATTTATGAAATGCCATACTGCAAGAAGCAACTGTAATTGCCGCAATAATTGAACTGATAGAAACTATTCTTGTAATAAAAACGCCTAAAGTAAATACGGCAAGACCTAATAAAATTGCGGGCCAACAACATACGGCAAATATACCAACACTTGTCGCAATACCCTTACCGCCCTTAAACTGAAAGAAGATTGGAAATACGTGACCAAGCATACAAGCAAGACCGCATATAAACGCGCCGTATACCGCCCACTTTTCGCCATTTTCGAAGCAAGCGGCAAAAACCAATTTACCAACAAAGCAAGCAACAAATCCTTTTAAAACGTCGCCTAAAAAAGTGATTGCGCCTACCTTAAAACCACCCGTTCTAATAACGTTTGTAGTGCCTGCGTTACCGCTACCGAGTTCACGAACGTCTTTTTTCATAAATATTTTTGAAAAAACAACGGCAAAACTTATACTACCTAACAAATACGCTAATATAACGGTTAAAACTACATAAACGTAATTCATTTTGCGTTTTTATCTCCTCTCTCACGGATAACAAACCTAACGGGTGTACCCTCAAGACCAAAGGTTGAACGTATCTGATTTTCAAGATAACGTTGATACGAAAAGTGGAATAATTCCGCATTATTACAAAAACAAACAAATGTTGGCGGACAGGTTGACGCCTGTGTCATATAGTAAATCTTAAGGCGCTTACCCTTGTCGGACGGCGGTTGCACACGCGCAGTAGCGTCTGCCAATATATCGTTAAGTTTGCCTGTAGAAATACGCATTGTGTTTTGTGTGCGAACGTAATTTATAAGTTCAAAAAGTCGGTCAAGACGCTGACCTGTTTTTGCCGATATAAATATAATAGGCGCATAAGGCATAAACGAAAAATCGTTCATAAGTTTTTTACGGTAGTTGTCCATTGTTTGACCATCTTTATCAACAATATCCCATTTATTAACAGCTATAATGCAAGCTTTACCTTCTTCGAGCGCAAGACCTGCTACTTTTGAATCTTGTTCGGTGAAACCGTCAACACCGTCAATCATTATAACACATACGTCAGAACGTTCAATCGCCATTTTTGCGCGTATAACGCTGTATTTTTCAATTTTATCTTCAACGCGACTGTTACGGCGAAGACCTGCGGTATCTATAAAATTAAATTTACCAAATTTATTTTCAACAAGTGAGTCAATAGCGTCACGAGTAGTACCTGCAATATCAGATACAATAACGCGTTCTTCGCCCGTAATTTTATTAACAAGTGAAGACTTGCCTGCATTTGGCTTACCTATAACAGCAACATTTATAACGTCTTCATCCTCTGCTTCATCGGTTTCGGGTAAGAAATCATAAGCGGCATCAAGCAAATCGCCCGTGCCATGGCCGTGAACCGATGATACAGCAATCGGGTCGCCAAGGCCTAAATTATAAAACTCGTAAAACTCGGGCGGAACGTCACCAATTTTATCACATTTATTTACGCACAAAACTATCGGTTTGCCGCTTTTAAGTAGCATTGATGCAATTTCACTATCGGTGGCTGTAACACCCGTTTGCATATCACAAACCATTATAATAACGTTTGCAGTATCAATGGCAAGTTGCGCTTGCGAACGCATTCCCGAAAGAATTATATCGTTGGTTTTGGGTTCAATACCGCCTGTGTCAACAAGCATAACCTTTTTACCACGCCATTCGGTATCGCCGTAAATACGGTCACGCGTAACACCTGGTGTGTCGTCAACGATTGATAATCTTTTACCAATAAGTTTGTTAAACAAGGTAGACTTACCAACGTTTGGTCTGCCTACAACTGCAATAATCGGTTTTGCCATTTATCTTACCTCCCTATTATTTTATCTACCAAATCATAACCGTTGCAATCGGTCGGATTTATATTCACATTAAGTTTATTTGAAAGCTCTTCAACGGTTACACTGTCTAAAAACATATCGCCTTCGGCGCGAAGCATACTTGATGGTATAAGTAATGCTTCACCTAAATTAACATCTTTTAATTGGTCATATATATCGGTTGCAGTAACAAGACCTGCAACGGTAATTTTTTTACCAAAAAAGTTATTTTTTATAGCATATACGTCGCACTTAAGACCTGAACATTTTTGCTCGCACAAATCGGCAATCTCACGGATAAGCGGATACGCATCAACACCCGTGGCGATGGATATATGCCTATTAATTTGAGTTGTTTCTATATCCGATAGCGCATCAACTACTTCGGATTTTAATAACGCCCAAAGTCCTACGCCGTTTTCAAGCAGTAAAAAATCACCATAAAACGAAGCGTCGGGTATTTTACGTTCTGCTAAAAGATAAAACTCATCCGAACCGTAAATACGTCTATCGCCGTATTTTTCAATGCTTTTTTTAGCGTATTCATCTAATATATCAAGAACTTCGCAAGCGGTATCTTTATTATACGACTCAAGCTTGGCAAGTCCTTCACGATGTTTGGTAATACCAACGGGTACCGCCGCAATACATTCCATGTTTTGAAGTTGTAATAAATCGTTAAGACTACGGCGCAACTCGTCACCGTCATTAATTCCCGGACATAATACAAGTTGGCTATTCATCTTAATGCCTGCATTATCAAAACACTTCATAATTTCGAGCGCTTTACCTGCGTTTTTATTGGTCATCATTTTGACACGAAGTTCAGGATTTGTAGTATGAACCGATATATTAATAGGGCTAATATGCATTTTTACAATGCGTTCAATTTCGTGCTCGGTAATATTTGTAAGCGTAATATAGTTGCCAAACAAAAATGAAAGACGTGAATCATCATCTTTAAAATAAAGACTGTCGCGAAG
>JAFYQN010000144.1 GCA_017559885.1 Clostridia bacterium | reverse complement strand
TTTTGGTATACAAATACTAATATGTTTTTAAACACTCAAGTATAATATTGGATAAATGCTTGACATTACTAGTCTGACTTTTCTACAAGTTCAAATCCATAAAGTTTTCCATCTATGATAGAGAGAATACCGGTCTGGCCTTGTTGAAATCCACCGTACATTTCTTCGGAAACATTAAGTTTTAATATTTCGTCATATTCAGTTTGAAAAACGATAAAAAACACTTTAACAGTTTTCGGAATTTTGATTCCAATCGTTTCTACATCACAATACTGATCTATCACGGTTGCTTTTATGGTAAGGGGGGAATATGACTGTTCGACGGGAGTATAATCTTCGCTTTTTTTAGGATTTTTTTGTATAGTAATACCTTGCTTGATTGCCATTATAAAGGCAAATATGACAAAAGCAGAACCGCCACCAACAAAGGCACCCCAAAAGATTATGTCGAATAGAAGTTGTTCCATAACATTTCACCTCAAATACAATATAGCATAAAAGCGGCAGAGGTGCAATAGTAAGTAAAGTATCGGCTTTGCCGATGTGATGGTAGCTTTCGCTAATGATGTTGCTTCGCAATTATGTGATGTTTGCCCACTACGCCGCAAGGCGTAACATCACATCCGCAGGAAACATCACGCCGTAAGGTACATCATTTGCCCGTTGGGGCAAACATCGTTTCAAAAAAACAAGAGCAAGTCATAAGACTTACTCTTGTTTTTTTGGTGCCGGTGGCCGGACTCGAACCGGCACGGTATCGCTACCGGTGGATTTTGAGTCCACTACGTCTGCCAATTCCATCACACCGGCATAATGGTGCGAAAGTTATTATACAACATAAGAACAATAAAATCAAGTACCAATTTTATAAATTTTAAGTCCCCTGAAAAACAGGGGACTTTTGGTTATTTATATGGCTTTAATACGTCTATTCCTTGACTTCTTGCAATATCGCAAATTGAGTTGTGACAGGTAAAGAGTATGCCCTGACCGTTTTGGCAAAAATCTTTTAAAAATTTTATTGCGTGTTCGGTACGGGTGTCATCATACTGTGATAGTGAATCGTCAAGAAAAATGGGTAGGGTAGTGTTATCGCTAATTAAAGTTGTAATTGCAAGACGCAAGCTAAGATATGCCTGATGTGTTGTGCCAAGACTTAAATAGTCAAGTTCACGTGTGCCAAAAACATCACTTTTTTCAACCGTTAGGTCAAGTGTGTCGGTAACGCTTACACTTTTATATTTGCCATCGGTAAGTTTTGAAAAGATATCGTGGGTTGCCTTTTCAAGTTCGCTGCCATATCCGCGACGAAGTTCATAAAAACTTTCTTCCAAAACCTCTATTGCCAAATCAGCGGCATCGCAAAATGCTTTTTTAGCAGTTGCTTTTTCTTGCAACTCTGTAATTTGGCGTTTTAATTCTTCGGGATTTTCGGAGTGCCTAAAAGACGTTTTAAGCTCGGTTGCAATTTCGGTGAGTTCTTGTTTTAATGCGTCAATCTTGTCACAAACCGATTGGTACTCAACCTTAATCGTATCAAAATCAACCTTTTCAAATGCCGCGGTATCACTCATAGCGTTAAGTTTTGCCTCGGCATCGGCGTAATCAATATTGCCCAAAAACTGACTTGCAGTTTTAAGTTGTAACTTTCGTTCTTTTTGCTCGGCAGTTTTTTCTTTTAACATTATTAACGCTGATTTGGCATTTTCGATACTGTCAACCTTTTCAAAATCCGATAAAAGTTTTAAAACGTCTGATAATGCCGATTGAGCTTTTTGATTTTCTACGTTTAACTCCTCAACTTTTTGGTTAAGGTCGGCAAGACGTTGTTCTTTTACTGCCGCATCGGCATAAAGCGCAGACGAAAGGGTATTTATTCGAGCGTTTATGTTGTTAATTTGTTCCAAAACAAGATTACGCTCTGCCTTGCATTCGGCAAGTTTTGTGTTGGCTGCGGCAAGTTCGTTTTGAATAGCCGCGATAGCTGACGTGTTTTTAGGTCTAATTACAAATGAAAGTATAAGTAAAATTACCGCCACACCTGCGGCAAGCGCTGCGGCAATGGGGGAAACCCAAAATGCCAACGCTCCGCAAACCGCCGCGCAAAGAATAGATAATACCAAAAGTACGGGGTTAACCGCCGCCTTTTTGTTTTGAGCGTTGTCGGATTTTTGTTTTATTTCTTCTACCGCTTTGCTAAGCGCAATACTCTTGGATTCTAAGTCGTCTTTTTGCGCGGTAAGGGTATTTACCTCACTTGTAAGATTCTTTATTTCTTCTTGCGAGTTGGCAGGGGAAGAGGTGTTTTGTAAATTTATAATTTCTTTTGCCTTATTAATATCACGTTCTAACTGTTCCGAGCGCTCGGCAGAGGTTAAGTATTTACCTATGGCAAACTCAACAGTTTGAACATAATTTTCATTTATGATTGTGCCGTCGTCAAGTTTTAGCGACTGGTTTAGTTGGTCGAGTTCGCGTTTCTTTTGTAAAAAGTCAACGAGTTTTTCACGGTTTTTAAAATCTTGCTCGCGTTCAAGGGTGGATTTTAACTCGATATACTTTTTGTAAAGCGTTTCATATTCTGCGCGTTTAACCTGCGCGTTTTCGTTAAGCGTTGCTTTTTGTCGAGCGTCTTCGTCGGCTTTTGCAAGACGGTTGTTTAACTCCTCAAGTAATTGCAAATCGTCGTTATATGAACCGCTTCTACCACTTTTTGAAATAAGTTTTGCGCGAGTGTCAAAAATATTTTTTGCAATTTGCTTATAAGATACGTCTTCGCTACCTGTAAGCGCTATGTTTGAAAGTTTGCCGTTTATTTCGCCGGCGGCGGCATCGTCTTTTATAAAATCGCCGTTACCTATAAATAAGCTGCGCTCAAAAGCGGCGGCAGATAGACCGAAAAACTGTTGACCAACGTTTTCGGTGGTGTCGATTGTTTTGCCGCTATCCAAATCGGTAAGGGTTATTCTATCGGTAGAGTCTGACTTGCGAAATTCTCTTTCAAGGCAGTAGTTTTTACCCTCGTTTTCAAAGAATATGCGTCCGCCCATTGTGGCGCCATCCCAAGGAGTGAATTTAAGTCGCACGCTATCGGAAATGCTTTTTGTATTACGACCTGTGCCGTAAAACATTGCTTTAATAAAGGCAAAAACTGT
>JAFYQN010000143.1 GCA_017559885.1 Clostridia bacterium | reverse complement strand
GCTTTTTGGCTTACGGCGTCAAAATCAACGTCGCCGCAAAGTTTGCCGTCAGCGCGGTTC
The DNA here is from genome assembly GCA_017559885.1 of Clostridia bacterium. GTDB lineage: Bacteria > Bacillota > Clostridia > Oscillospirales > Acutalibacteraceae > UBA737. The sequence goes on along the minus strand of JAFYQN010000143.1, from coordinate 2,511 downwards.
ATACCAACGTCTATTACAACGGCGCCCATCTTTACCATATCGGCAGTTACAAACTTTGCTTTTCCTACTGCCGCTACGAGAATATCGGCCTTTTGGGTAACTTCGGCAAGGTTTTGTGTTCTTGAGTGGGCTATTGTAACGGTACCGTTTTTATGTAGTAATAACATTCCCATAGGTTTGCCAACAATGTTAGAACGGCCAATAACCACGCATTCTTTACCGCAAACGTCTATGTTGTAGTAAGAAAGCATTTCCATAACGCCTGCAGGGGTGCAGGGGAGGAAGTCGTAATCGCCAATCATTATTCTACCAACATTTACAGGATGAAAAGCGTCAACGTCTTTTTCGGGATTAATGGCTTCAATAACTGCTTTTTCATCAAGACCTTTTGGTAATGGCAGTTGGCAAAGTATGCCGTTTACGCTTGCGTCATCGTTAAGTGCGTTTACCAAATTTAAAAGTTCTTGTTGGGTTGTGGTTGCAGGCAAAACGAACTCTTTAGAAATTATACCAAGTTGCTCGCACGCCTTCTTTTTGTTGGCAACGTATATTTGTGAAGCAGGGTCTTCGCCTACGAGTATTACTGCAAGGCAAACGCTAATACCCTTATCGTTTAATTCTTTTACTTCGTTCGCAACACGTTCTTTAACTGCCGTCGAAACAAGTTTACCGTCTATTATATTACTCATTTGTGTTTTCCTCCAAAACTGTGTCTTCAACATTATCTTCGTTGGTTTCTAATGCGTCATATTCGTCTTCAAATACTGCGGCATAGTTTTCGCCTATAATGGCAGTCTTTTGTTTTTTGCGTATAACAATAAGCGTAATTGCCGCACCAACAAAGAGTATGATAGAAACGACAACGGAAATGCGAAGGTCACCGGGTCCAAGACTATCGGTTCTAAGGTTCTCAACAATGGCTCTTTCGAATCCGTACCACACGCAGTACATAAGTACAATTTCGCCGCTAAAATGACGTTTTTTAGATAATTTGTGTAATATAAAGAATCCTAAAATACACCAAATAGACTCATATAAGAAACAGGGGTGTGCCAATGCTTCTGTGTCATATCCCAATTTATTAAAAAGCGCAACGACATTTTCGCTTGTCATACCCCACCAACTGCTACCGGTAGGAGAACCAAATGCTTCCTGATTCATAAAGTTACCCCAGCGACCGATACCTTGTCCAATAAGAAAACCAAGCGCCGCGAGGTCGGCAAGATCAAGAATTTTGATTTTTTTAATTTTGCACATAATTGCGCCACAGGCAAATGCGCCTATTACCGCGCCGTAGATAGCAATGCCTGAAAAACCTGTGCCAAAGCCAAAAAATTCTGCGATGCTGTTTATACTGCCTTGGTCGTCAAAAATAACGTAATATGTGCGCGCGCACAAAATAGAAATCGGCGCTGTAACTAAGATTACGTCGATCATTTTATCAGGGTCAACACCAAAACGTTTAGCGTTTTTCATACCGTATACTATCGCAAGGAAAAAGCCGGTAGCAAGAATTATGCCGTACCAATGGATAGACCAGTTTATGAAAGGTATAGTGAAAGCAATTGGATTTATGGTTAGATTAATATCAAAAATTGTGACGTTATAAATTTCGGTTGGCATTGATTAATCCTCCAAAGGTTTGATTACAGACAAAACTGTATTTTCATCATTAAACACGTCAAAACGTTTCGACACGTCGTCATAACTTATGGATTTAAGCGTTTTGATTTCATCGAACAATGAATGGTCGTGCATAGCGCATTCGGTAAGACTCATAGCAAGGTTTTCTACGCTGTTAAATCTACGCACCAAATCGCCATACATGCCACACTTAACTGCTGAAAACAGTTTGCGGTTAATACCTTCTTCGCGAAGACGGTTTATTTCTGCTTTTATTTCTTTTGCTACGCGCTCGGGGTCGTTTGATTCGCCTTCAAATATTACGGCGGCATAACCGTTGCCGTTGAAATATTCACTGCCAAAATCATCGTTAATAAGGCCTTCGTTCATAAGTCGCGCATAAAGAGGGGACGCGTCGCCGCAAATGATTTGAAGTAATAAATCTACGCATATTTTACTTTTAAGTCTACGATAGGGACTGCCGATTTTTTGCTTAAAACCAAGGCAGAACATAGGTGTGTTTACTGCAAGTTTTTGTTCTACGTAGGGTTTAACTATTGTGTCGGGTTCGTTAAATTCGCCGCGTGTAATTTCGGTCGGTTTGCGGTCGATTATTGATTTTTCAATTTGTTTTAGTGTTTTATCGGTATCGATATTACCAACCAAACAAATAAACATATTTGAAGGGTTATAAAACGTTTCGTAACATTTATAAAGCAGTGGCGCGTCGATTTGAGCGATTGACTCTACCGTGCCTGCAATATCAATGCGCACAGGATGGTTGTGATACATACCCTTTAGCAAATTAAACATAACTCGCCAACCTGGGTTATCGTCATACATACGTATTTCTTGACCGATAATTCCTTGTTCTTTTTCTACGTTTTC
>JAFYQN010000015.1 GCA_017559885.1 Clostridia bacterium | reverse complement strand
GGTTATGCTATCGCTTACTACAGTGAATTCTATGATATTAACCACGTTCTTATCATGGGTCGTGTAACAAGCGGTAAGGGTGGCGAAATTCTTCTTGAGCGCGCTCAGGAAGTTCTTGACAAGGAATTCCCAGAACTTGCTAAGAAGATTAATCTTAACATCCCTGATGAAAACGCACGTCGCGTTGGTCAGTCTGTTGCAGCTGCAAGCTTGCCAAAGATTAACTAATAAACAAAACTCAACCCCGAGGAAATATCCTCGGGGTGTTTTTTATTTTATTAAATTTTTATAGTTTCTGTTAATTACCTTTTCACCACGCCAGGTATATGGGCGGTTGGTTGTATCCTCACCTAATGTATACTCGTCACGGTAACCGACAATAAATTCTTTTATATCGGTACACTTGGCGGAATTGTTCATAGGGCAGGCATTGCTACAAATGTCACAGCCCCATAAAATATTGTTTTCTCTTAAAATTTGCAACTCATTATCATTGAGTTGCTTTTTTTGACTTAAATTTGATAGGCATTTTGTTTTATCGAGTGCTACGGGGCACGCTATTTTACAATTTCCACAATGACTACACTCGCTATAATTATTTTTACAATCAATATTAATGTCCGAAACAATTTCGCCTAAAAATACAAAACTGCCATACTCTTTTGTTATAAGCAGTCCGTTATCGCCTTTTGCGCCTAAACCTGCGATGGCGGCAGTGTGGACTTCGGGTATGGGGGAATTATCGCAAAACCACTCAAAATGATTTTGGGGATATTTTTCTTTTAATTTTTCGCACGCTTTATTTAACATATCGCCACAAACGTTATGATAATCAGGCACGCTTGCATAATGGCTTAAAAATTTGGGTGCTTCCTCTTTTACTTTATATGGAAAAACGCACATTATAATTGTTTTGGCATTTTGCGGCAGACGATTTTTTGCCCTGCAATCAAGTAAATTACCCTCTACATCACAAAAAGCGCAAAAACCGACATTTTTAATGCCGTTTTCACATAAAATGTCGGTTATTGTTTGTTTCATTATTCTCTTACTCCTTTAAAAAAGTCAGCAAGTATTTGTTTGCACTCATCTTCTTTTATTCCGCCGTATACAGTTATGCCCTTTGCAAAGGGTAGAGCTGCAAGATTTGTTACAGAATCCATACAACCCATAACTCTATCATACGCGCCAAAAACAACCTCGCCAATTCGCGCGTTAATTATTGCGCCTGCGCACATAGGACAGGGTTCAAGCGTTACGTATATGGTACTGCCGTCGAGTCGCCAATCGCCTAAAGTTTTACAAGCGGCGTTAATCGCCTCGGTTTCGGCATGGGACAGAGCGTTACCTTTTTGCTCGCGCATATTGTACCCTTCGCCGATTATTTTTCCATCTTTAACAACAACTGCGCCAACGGGTACCTCGCCCTCGCTTGCCGCTTTTTTTGCAAGCTCAATCGCTCTTGTCATAAAATGGCTTTCCATTAACTTCCTACCTTCCCTAAAATGCCATTAATAATGCTTGAAAAGTCAAAAAACATTAACGATTCAATAAAATTAAAGATAATAAACAATATTATTAAAGGTGAAGTAAAAAACCATTTGTATTTTTGTTTTTCGGTAACCGTTCCTTCGGGTTTTGCAAGGTCGTAATCTTCGTTACCTTTGGTAAACAACAAAACGCCGACTATTGCCAAAAGCAACGCTACTATAAGATATATTAAGTATAAAAGGTTTAACATATTTGACGAAATCATTGGTTCTAAATAACTAAATACAACCGATATTGCATTGTTTATAAAATGTACCGCAACGCCAACCCAAAGACTGCCTGTTTTTACGCATATATAACCTAAAATAAGACCTACAAGCGTAGCAAAGGGCATCTGCTCGAAGTTGCCGTGCATAATACCAAAAACTATCGCCGACGTAATTATTGCAAAGGTTTCGCCGTGTTTTTTTAGTAGCCCTAACACTATTCCGCGGCAGGCAAATTCTTCAACCAAGGCAGGAACAATCGCTATTGCCGTAAAGGTGAGTAAAAATCCAAATATTCCTTCGGGCATTGCGTTATCGGGAACCGAATAGTCTACGCCAAAACTTTCAAAAATTCCTGAAGCATAGGAAGAAGCAACGTTTGAAAAAGCGCAAAAACCCACGCCAAAAAGCAAAAATGGTATAGCGGTACCCTTTTTAGGTAGCCCCAAATCAACCGTACGGTCAATTCGCTTACCGATACACTTAACTGCAACGGTAAATGGTAATAAAAACATTAAGCAAGACAGTGTTATCTGCAAAATTTGTGATACGGCAGGATTGTTTAAAAAATCTGCTGCATCGTTATATGATATACCAAATACAAGCATTGCAATCGCAAGATAACCAAGGGTAAAGACAAAACCTATCCCTAAAAGAAACAGTAATGGAAATCCCATTACAAGCGCTAATTTGCGAATTTCTTTTCTTTGTTGCTTTTTTTCGTTAATTTCGATATTTAAGTTTTCGGGTAAAACCACTTCTATAGGGGTTAATTCCTCGGTAGGAGGATTTAAGTTGTTGTTTTCTTCTAACATAGAAATACTCCTTGTATTAATTAGAGTTATTTCCTCAAAACCTTAAATTTTGGGCGGATTTTACTCCGCCCAAATATTATTCTTCGCCTTCTACTGCGCCTGCATCGGCATCTGCCGCTTCGGGAGCGTCGTTTACCTCGGCTTCGTCGTGCTCGGCCTTAGCAACCGAGAGAATTCTCTCGCCCTCGGCAACGCGCATTACGCGTACGCCCTTGGCAGGACGTGCAAATTCGGATATAGTATCGCCAAATATACGAATAACGATACCGTTTGAAGCAATCATAATTATATCTTCGTTTTGTTCTATCGGCAATACTGCGGCAACGTCGCCGTATTTTTCTACTCGGTAGTTGGTAAGACCCTTACCACCACGAGATTGCAAACGATAATGAGAAATAGGACTGATACGGCCGTAACCTGTTTCGGTAACGGTAAGGATACGGGTATCTTCTTTACAAAGCGCCATATCCACAACCATATCGTCTTCGGTCATATTTATTGCCTTAACACCGCGAGCGGTACGACCCATTGAACGAACTTGATGCTCATTAAAGTGAATGGCCTTACCTTTTTTGGTAGCAACAAGCAGGTTGTTGTCGCCGTCGGTCATTCTTACGTGAGCGAGTTCGTCGCCCTCGTCAATAGAAATCGCAATAATACCACTCTTACGGGTATTTTTAAAGTCGGAAAGTTTTGTACGCTTTACAACGCCCTGACGGGTAATCATACAAATATATCTTTCGTCTTCGTCGGTAGCGGTAACAGGAATAATAACGTTAATCTTTTCACCCGGCATAAGCGGTACCACGTTTACAAGGTTCATACCCTTGGCTGTACGTGAACCCTCGGGGATTTCGTACGCTTTGATGCGATATACACGACCTAAGTTACTAAATAGCATTATTCTGTCGTGTGATGAGCATACAAACATATTTTCTACGCTGTCTTCCTCGCGTGTGGTCATACCGGTAATACCGCGACCTCCACGATGTTGAACATTATAGGTATCACTTGGTAAACGCTTAATGTAACCGTTAACGGTTTTTGTGATAACGCATTCTTCAAGAGGAATAAGGTCTTCGATATCAACTTCGCCTGCAACGTCGGAAATTTCGGTACGGCGGTCATCACTAAACTTATCACGAAGATTGAGTGTTTCGGTCTTAACAATGTCGAGTATTCTTTCACGAGATGCAAGAATAGCGTCGCATTCCTTGATAAAATCAAGTTTTTCTTGCAATTCATCAAGGATTTTTTGTTTTTCAAGACCTGCAAGTTTACCAAGTTGCATTTGAACGATGGCGGTTGTTTGAATATCGTCAAGACCAAATCTTTCAGAAAGGGTTTCTTTACTTTCGGCAATGGTTTTACTGCTACGAATAATAGCGATAACTTCATCAATAAAGTCAAGAGCAACCTTTAAGCCCTCTAAAATATGGGCGCGTTCAGCCGCTTTTTTGCGGTCAAACTCGGTACGGCGGCGCACAATTTCATACTGGAAGTCAATGCTGTTTTGAAGCATTTCTTTAAGTGTTAAAATTTGTGGTTTGCCGTTTACAATCGCAAGTAATATTGCGCCAATAGTGGTTTGAAGCGCAGTATAACTGTAAATTTTGTTAAGAACAACCTGTGGACTCGCATCACGCTTAATATCAATAACAATTCTTATACCACCGTCACGTTTTGAGGAGTAGTCAACTACGTCGTCAATGCCTTCAATACGTTTTTCGGCCGCAAGGTCGTAAATGTGTTTAACCAAATCTTGCTTGCGTACTTTATAAGGAATTTCGGTAATTATAATACGGAATTTGCCGCTTTTGGTCTCCTCTATTTCGGCTTTACCACGAATGATAATTTTGCCGCGACCCGTAGCGTAAGCGGCGCGAATACCGCTGCGACCCATTATAATACCGCCCGTTGGGAAGTCAGGTCCTTTAATATACTCGCAAAGTTCGGGCAAATCGGCGTCGGGGTTATCGATAAGGCAACACATTGCGTCAATAACTTCACCTAAATTGTGAGGTGGAATTTCGGTTGCCATACCAACCGCGATACCGCTTGAACCATTTACAAGCAGTTGTGGGAAACGAACGGGTAAAACCTCGGGTTCTTCTAAACGTTCGTCATAGTTAGGTAGCATATTAACGGTATCTTTTTTGATATCGTCAAGCATACTGTATGAAAGACGATTCATCTTTGACTCGGTATAACGATAAGCCGCTGCAGGGAAACCGTCAATATTACCAAAGTTACCTTTACCTTCAATCAAAGGATAACGGAGCGAGAAATCTTGCGCCATACGAACCATAGCGTCGTAAACTGATGAGTCACCGTGTGGATGATAACGACCAAGAACCGAACCTACGGTGTCGGCGCACTTACGTGTTTTTCCGTCAGGAGAAAGACCGTTTTCATACATGGTATAAAGAATTCTTCTATGAACGGGTTTAAGACCGTCACGCACGTCGGGAAGCGCACGACCAACAAGCACCGACATAGAATACTGAAGCATACTGCTCTTTACTTCGTCAGTAATCTCAACAGGGACAATGTTGGTTTCTTCGTCGCTTGGCCAATAAACTTTTTCTTGTTTTGCCATTTTTCTTTCTCCTTTCCTTAAATATCCAAGTCAGTCGCATAAATTGCGTTTTCTTCAATAAATTTACGTCTTGGCTCTACCTCTTCGCCCATCAAAATTGTAAATGTTTCGTCAGCGAGAGCGGCGTCGGCCATTGTAACGCGTAAAAATGTTCTGCGTTCGGGGTCAAGCGTGGTTTCCCAAAGTTCTTCAGGGTCCATTTCACCAAGACCTTTATATCGTTGAACACTTATGTTAACGTCACCAAGTTCTTCAATTTTTGCCGCCTTTTCTTCATCGGTAAATACGTCAAAATGTTGTTTGCCCTTTGAAATTCTATATAGAGGCGGTTGAGCAAGATATATATGACCTGTTTCTATAAGTTCGGGCATATAACGGAAGAAGAAGGTCAAAAGAAGCGTTCTAATATGGCTACCGTCAACGTCGGCATCGGCCATAATAACAATTTTGTCATAACGAAGTTTTGAAATATCAAAGTTTTCGCCAATGCCTGCGCCGAGAGCTGTTATAACAGGCGTTAATTTATCGTTGCCGTAAACCTTGTCTTCTCTTGCTTTTTCAACGTTAAGCATTTTACCCCATAAAGGAAGAATTGCCTGATAGGTAGAGTTTCTTCCCTCAACCGCGCTACCACCTGCAGAGTCACCCTCTACGATGTAGATTTCGGTTTTTGTTGGGTCGTTAGAAATACAGTCTTTTAGTTTTTCGGGCATACGGGTTTTACTGCCTATGCCTGATTTATTACGTGACGCTTCACGCGCTTTTTGAGCCGCCTCACGAGCGTTTGACGCGGCGATTGCCTTGTCTATAACTATTTTTGAATCGGCAGGGTTTTCTTCTAAATATTTATAAAGTTGGTCGTTAACTATATCACGAACTAATTGACCTACCGAAGTATTACCAAGTTTTGCTTTGGTCTGGCTTTCAAACTGCGCGTCGGAAAGTTTTACCGATACAACCGCTACAAGACCTTCCATAATGTCGTCGCCTTTAAGGTTGTCGGAAGATTCCTTTAACTTTTTAAAGTCGTGCGCGTATTTGTTTACAACACGGGTTACTGTTTGACGGAAAGCTTGCTCGTGGGTACCGCCGTCAATTGTATGTAAAGTGTTTGCAAATGATAAAATTTTGCTATCGTACGCGGTTGACCAAAGTAGAGCAATTTCGGCCATTTCGTCGCCCTTTGAACCCGAAAGATAGATAACGTCATTTATTAGACTTTCTTTCTTTATACCGGCAAGCAAATATTCTACGTATGACTTAATACCGCCCTCAAAACAAAGGTCGTCGCTTTTACCTATTGTAGAAATGCTCTCATCGGTTCTTTTATCGGTAAGTATTACGCGTATACCTGCATTAAGAAATGCCTGCTCGCGAAGACGGTTAAGCAAAATATCATAATCATAAGTAGTAGTATCGGTAAAAATTGTTGGGTCGGGTTTAAAAGTAACTGTAGTACCTGTTTCGTCGGTTTCACCTATTATTTGAAGGTCGGTTACTATTGCGCCCTTTTCGTAGCGTTGTTTGTAAATATTTTTACCGTCTTTTACTTCAACTTCAAGCCAGTTTGAAAGCGCGTTAACAACCGAGGCGCCAACACCGTGAAGACCGCCCGATACTTTGTATCCGCCGCCGCCAAATTTACCGCCTGCGTGAAGTATGGTAAATACAACCGTAACGGTAGGAATACCCTTTTGAGCATTCATACCAACAGGTATACCACGACCGTTATCCTTAACTCTAATAATACCGTCGTCTAAAATTTCTACTTCTATTTTTGTACAGTAACCTGCAAGCGCTTCGTCAATTGAGTTATCTACAATCTCATAAACCAAGTGGTGTAGACCGCGCTCGCCGGTTGAACCAATATACATACCGGGGCGCTTTCTTACCGCTTCAAGTCCCTCGAGTACCTGTATAGACGATTCGTCATATTTTTCGGTTACGGGCAAATTTAATTCTTCGCTCATTTTTAAACTCCTTTTTACAGTGAATCTATATATCCTGTGCGCTTTAAAAGCGTTGAAGATGATATTTGTGAAATATAAATTTTTGAATCCTTTAGTGTTTTACCTGCTATTACAAAAGTACGGGGTAAATCATAAGTTATGGTTATTACCCTGCCTTCTTTTTCAGCGCGATTTAAAAAATCTCGTGTTCTTTTTGAAATTGAGGTATTTTCGAGGTCAAAAATTCCTATTATTTCACT
>JAFYQN010000142.1 GCA_017559885.1 Clostridia bacterium | reverse complement strand
TATCTAGGGGGAAAAAGATGCCGATGGCAACGTAATTTGTGACGGCGCAATAAATCGCGGTGTAAGTGAGCAGGTAGCAGAAAAACTTTTTGACGAGATTTCGGCTTTTAGCTCTTATGCTTTTAACAAATCACACGCGGCAGCATACGCTGTTGTAGCGTATCGTACGGCGTATTTAAAGTGCCATTATCCTATCGAGTATCTTGCAGCGCTTTTAACGAGCGTGCTTGACAGCCCCGATAAAATATCGCAATACACTGCCTAGTGCAAGCGTATAGGTATAAAAATTTTACCGCCACACGTAAACGAAAGTTTTGAGGAATTTACCGCGTGCGGTAAAAATATTCGCTTTGGACTTCTTGCAGTATGCAATCTTGGTTCAAACCTTATAAATCAACTCGTATCCGAAAGAGAAAATGGAAAATATGTTTCTATGTATGACTTTTGCAGTCGTAATTTTAGTCGCAGTTTTAACCGCCGAGCGCTTGAAGGACTTATAAAAAGCGGCGCCATGGATGGTCTTGAGGATAACCGCCGAAAAATGTTATACAATATAGATAAGGTGTTATCCGTAATAGAAGACACAAAGCGTTTTTCGGGCGAGGGTCAACTTGATTTGTTTAGCGACAGTAAAGAGGATGTTGATTTTCAACTTGTTCACATAGACGAAATGCCCAAATCCGAACTTTTGTCAATGGAAAAGATTGCTACGGGCATGTATCTTTCGGGGCATCCTATGAACAACTACCGTTGTTTTACAAAATCACCAAGATTTACCTCTATAATAGATATTAATTCCAAAAAGATAGGGGACGGAAAACGCGTAAGCGTTGTTGGTGTAGTTGGCGACGTAAAAATAAAACAACTTAAAAATAAAACTACAATTGGTTATACTACGCTTGAGGACACCTCTGCTGCTATAGACATTATAGTTTTTTCGGCAACGCTTGCAAGTTACAGACATATTATGACACCCGGTAATATCGTTATTATTAACGGTAAGGTAAGCGAGCGAGAAGACCGAAACCCCGAACTTGTTTGCGAGTCGATAGAACAGGTGCCCGAATCGGCAGAAAGGGTAGAAAAAGAGTATACTTTATATTTGAAGATAGACTCTTTAAATTCGCCCAAATTTAATGCGATATGTGATGCTTTGTCAAAATATCACGGAGAAAACAATGTTATAATTGTTTGTGATGATACCGCCAAACGCATTATGGCGCCTGATAGACTTAAGGTAAATCCAAGCAATGAACTTATCCGAGAATTGACACTGATTTTAGGTGAAAATAATGTAAAGCTTGTACAGAAGTAAAAAAATGGTTGCAGTTTTAAAACTTTTAGTGTATAATGTCTTGGCATATATTTTGGAGATGATAGTAATATGAAAACTATAGGTGTTTTAACAAGTGGCGGCGACGCGCCGGGTATGAACGCTGCGGTACGCGCCGTGGTAAGAACTGCCATTTCACTTGGTATGACAGTTAAAGGTATAAGACGCGGTTATGCCGGTCTTATTGAAGATGATATTTTTGATATGGATGCTCGTTCGGTTTCTGACGTTATAAATCGTGGCGGCACATTGCTTTATACCGCTCGTTGCCCTAAATTCAGAACTGAAGAGGGCGTGCTTGAAGCGGTTGAAACCTGTAAAAGACACGGTATAGAGGGCCTTGTTGTAATTGGTGGTGACGGTTCGTTCCGCGGCGCGCTTGAACTTTCCCGTCACGGTGTACCCTGTATTGGTGTACCCGGTACTATCGATAACGATATTGCTTGTACCGAATATACCATTGGTTTTGACACTGCTATGAATACCGCTATGGAAATGGTTGATAGAATTCGTGATACCGCACAATCACACGACCGTTGCAGTGTTATTGAGGTTATGGGTAGACACGCAGGTTACATCGCAGTTCAAACAGGTATTGCCGTTGGCGCTACCGCTATTATGGTGCCTGAAGTTCCCGTTAATATTGAGAGCATTATAAGAAAAATAAATACAACCAAAAGTAACGGCAAAAAGCACTTTATCGTTATCGTTGCCGAAGGTGTTGGCGGTGTAGAAGAAATTGCCAAGCAAATTATGGCAGGCACAGGTGTTGATTCACGCGCTACAGTACTCGGTCACGTTCAACGCGGTGGTAATCCTACCTTGCGTGATAGACTTCGCGCTACACAAATGGGTTACGAGGCAGTACATTTGCTAAATCAAGGCAAGGGCAACCGCGTTGTTGCATATCAAGGCAGTTCGGTTGTAAATTACGACATTGAAGACGCTCTTCAAATGAAAAAATCATTTGATGAACGTATGCTCAAAATTGCTCTTGAAACCGCAATCTAAATGTAAATTTAATGCAGATAGCAATTGCTATCTGCATTTTTTTGTGATAGAATAAATAAAACGACTTATTAAAGGTGATATTATGAGTTTTAAAACACAGGTTTATAAGTTAATGAAATCTTGGTGCGACGAGCTTTTAAAGACTCAACTTTCAATGCCCGACCCACTGCTTGACGGCGCAATATTGTGTCCGGGTTGCGCGGTTGTACACGGCAGATGCGCCGATATGGTTTTGCCACTCATTCTTTTATATAAAGAAACGGGTGAAGAGCGTTATCTCACCGCGGCAAAAAGACTTATTGATTGGACCGAATATAATCTACTCTCCGAACACAAGGATTATCGTAATGATCTTGCCAATCGTTGGAAGGGTACAAACATTTTTACCTGTCTTATGCTCGGTGAAACACTAGATAGATTTAAGGACGTTTTAGATAAAGAAACCTTTAACAAGTGGGATAAAATTTTCCGCGAAAGAGCGGCGGCGTCTATCGGATGGTGCGAAAAGGCAGGTCCTCACATCAATTATAACGCAGGCGCAGCTGCAATGTTTGCATTTGCTTATAACTATACGGGCGATAAAAAGTTTTTAGACCAAGCATTAAAACAAGAACAGTTTTGTCGCGCGCATTTTGATGATGAAGGACTCTTTTTTGGCGAGGGTAAACCACTTGACGGCACAACAACTAAGGGTTGCCATTTTATTGATATGGGCTACAACCTTGAAGAGTCAATTCCTCTTTTGGTGTTGCACGCGCTTTGGATGAAGGATGACGAAAAGTTAAAATATTACACCGAGCGCGCGATTGACCATCTTGGATTTTTACTACCTGACGGCGCGATTGATAATAGCTGGGGCACTCGTCAGAACAAATGGACTTATTGGGGTAGTCGTACAAGCGACGGTATGCACGAAGGTTTTGTTCACATTGCAAAGGATAATCCTGTTATTGCAAAAGCAGTTCGTCGTAATATAGAGTTGCTTGAGCGTTGCACAGTAGACGGTCGACTTTATGGCGGTCTTATGTACCACGCGGCAGACGAGCCTGCTTGTATTCATCACGCGTTTGACAAGGTTAAATCGCTTGCGATTTTGTATCTTGAAATGGGCGATGAATATGAAACCTGTCTTGAAGCTAAATTGCCACGAGAATGTGATGGTGTGAAAAAATACCAAAACGGATATCTTTATACCATTACAAAGGGCGATTTTGTAGCTACAGTTAATGCTTGCGATACACATATTTATCAGTCAAGTGAAACAGGCGGTGGCACAATAAGTATGCTTTATCATAAAAATTATGGCGCAGTTATGGCGGCAACAATGTATCGCTTTGTTACCACCGAGCCGATGAATATGCAAATTCAG
>JAFYQN010000141.1 GCA_017559885.1 Clostridia bacterium | reverse complement strand
CATTATGATTTCATCAAGTTTATTTTCGTCAAATTTTAGTGAGTTTGCGCCAAAAGTGTTTGTGCAAACTACGTTACTGCCTGCATTAAAATAATCGGTATGAATTTTTGTAATAACGTCGGGGTGGGTAATATTCCAAGTTTCAGGTAGTTCTCCCGGTTTAAGTCCGTTTGCTTGTAAAAGCGTACCCATACCGCCGTCAAGATAGACAATATTATTTTTAAAATATTCTTTAAAATTCATTTAATCCTCCCGTTACGGCGATTGAATTCCTATAAAAGCCGTAACCGATTTACTTGGTGACATCATTAGACTGTCGTTAAGGGTAAGACCGATTTGTCTTGGGCAGTCCAAAAGCGAAAAAATTTGTTTTTGCGCATCAAGTGGTAAATCACCATATCCTGCGCTAAAACGAGGTTTGAGGTTTAGTTTTAGTTTTGTTTGCATATCAAGACAAAAAGTGTCGCACAACGCTTCAATACGCTCAACACCAAAAGCGTCAAGCATAACTGCAGTAGCAGGCGAGATAGATGAATATTTTGCTATTACGCGGTCAAAGTCAATGCCAAGCGTTGCCGCAAAAATCAGTACTTTTTTACAACCCTTTAAATTTAAGGCAAGGTCTTTTGATTGCAAACTAAAAACGCCAAAATCACAAATATCATCGCATATTGTTACAGGTAATTCACAGTAACAAACGTTGTATGAAATTTTGTCTTTGGCATATTTTACGCAATCATCTAAAAGTAATTCTAAATCGCGAGTGTTTTTAGCGCCCGAGTAACGCAAAATTTCTTTCTTGGAAATCATAGGCGCAGGGTATGTATTTTTGTAAACTATAAAACTCATAAATTTATAATATCCGAAAGGTTGCTTTGTATTTTTTGCGCAACGTCGGGTTTGTTCATGGAATAAACGTGAACGTTGGTAATTCCGTTTGCGTAAAGGTCGATAATTTGGTCGGTAGCGTATGCAATACCTGCCTGCTTCATAGCAAGGGGAGTAGAGCCAAATTTATCGACAATACTTTTAAATCGCTGTGGCATAAACGAGCCAGAAAGTTTAATAGCGCGTTCAACTTGATTGGCGTTTGTTATTGGCATTATACCCGGTATTACGGGTACGGTAATGCCTGCTTCACGAATTTTATATAGGAAGTTGTAAAGCAGATTGTTGTCAAAAAACATTTGTGTTGTAAGAAAATCTACACCTGCGTCGACCTTTTCTTTAAGACGTTTTATGTCGTCTTTTTGGGTTGCGCTTTCAGGATGAATTTCGGGGTAACAAGCCGCGCCTATACAAAAATTGTTATTACTCGATTTTAATTCATAAATCAAATCAATAGCGTATTTGTAATCCCAGTTTAAACGGTCGGAATCTTTTAGAGTGTCGGGTATATCGCCACGAAACGCCATAACGTTTTCGATGCCTGCCGCTTTAATTTCATCAATTTTTTGTTTTACAGTGTCTTTTGTAGATGAAACACAAGTAAGGTGCGCAAGCGTTGGTACACCGTAAATTGATTTTATGTTTTTGGCAATATCGAGTGTATACGGGCTTGTGCCGCCACCTGCGCCGTAGGTAACGCTCATAAAAGCAGGGCGCAGTTTTGCAATTTCTTCGGTGGCAAGTTTTACGCTGTCAAAAGCCGTTTCACTTTTTGGTGGAAAAACCTCAAAAGAAATGGTTGGTTTTTCTTGATTTAAAATATCAATAATTTTCATAAAAATTATTCCTTAAACATTTCGGTTGATAAATATCGGTCGCCTGTGTCGGGTAAGATAACCACTATTGTCTTGCCCTCGTTTTCTTTGCGACATGCGACCTTAATTGCGGCCCATAGTGCCGCACCCGAAGAAATGCCCACAAGCACACCCTCGGTTTTGCCGATAAGTCTGCCCATTTCAAAAGCGTCTTCATCGGTAACGGTTATAATCTCGTCGTAAATGTTTGTGTTTAAAACATCGGGTACAAAGTTTGCGCCTATGCCTTGAATTTTATGTGATGAGGAGGCACCACTTGAAAGCAATGGGGAAGACGCAGGTTCGACCGCAATAACCTTTATATCGCTTTTTTGCGATTTTAAATATTCGCCCGTACCCGTAATTGTGCCGCCCGTACCAACGCCTGCGATAAAAATATCAACCTCGCCGTCGGTGTCACGGTAAATTTCAGGTCCTGTGGTGTCAAAATGCGCCTTGGGGTTAGCAGGGTTAGTAAACTGACCTGCAATAATGCTGTTTGGTATTTCTTTGCATAATTGTTCTGCCTTTTCTATTGCGCCTGACATACCTTTTACGCCTTCGGTAAGGACTAATTCCGCGCCGTAGGCGGTCATTAATTTTTGACGCTCAACTGACATACTGTCGGGCATAACTATTATTACGCGGTAACCTCTTGACGCGCCTACTGCGGCAAGACCAATACCCGTGTTGCCGCTTGTAGGTTCAATTATTACCGAGTTGGGTGTTAGTTTACCCTGTGCTTCTAAATCATTTAGTATTGATAAAGCTACTCGGTCTTTTATAGAACCTGCAGGATTAAGATATTCAAGTTTTGCAAGCAAACGAGCTTTTAACCTGTAATTTTTTTCAATGTTTTTTAGTTCTAATAGGGGAGTGTTGCCGATAAGTTCGTCAACTGAATTATATATATTAGCCACTAAAATTCTCCTTAAATTTTAGAATATTACCGATGAACCGCTTGATGCGCTGTAAACGTTAGCGGCATGAGTAAAACCGTATTTGTCATAATAGTATTTGTTAACGGTGTCTATAATGCTATTTGCCTTTGCTTTTTCGATTAAAGCAATAACACAACCGCCAAGACCCGCGCCAACAATCTCGCTACCTAAAACGCCATCTGTAGCATTGAGTAAATCGCAAAGATAGTCGATTTCAGGCGTTGAACATTTATATGAGCCACACTCGTTTTCAAAAGGAGTGTTATCGGCGATAAGTTGTTCAAGATGCGCGTCACTTACGCTTTCTACACCTAATCGGTCGCCGTCGTGACTGGTTTTCATCATATTACCAAGAGTTACATAATCTTCAGCTTTTAAAATATTCATAAACTGCTCGGCGCGTTCGCATTCCGAAATGCCGTAAAGCGCTACGTTTCGAAGTTCGTAAACTTGGGGGTCTTTGTGATTGGCAAAAATTTCATTTAATCGTTGTTTATATTCGGGTAAAAGCGCTTTTATACCGCCTCGAGTAATTGTTTCAGGAAGAGAAGCAATCATTTTATAAACTTCAGAGTATGGCCTAATTTTTGCTAAGTCACGGAATTCTTTAAGCTCGTAATGCGGATAGTTCTTTTTAAGTAGCATAAGCGCAAATTCATAACAAGCAACCTTTGCGTTAAAGGTGTCTTTGCTACCTTCAGATTTTTTTGCCATAAGCATAGAGTTTGCAACAAGAACGGCATATTTATCAGAAAACTTTTGTGTTTCACCAACTGTAAATGGTTTAAAACCAAGGTGAACAAGAGCGTCTTTTTGACCGCACTTCATAGCGGCATGGTCACCCGAACCGCCACGAGAGCCAACAAACCACTCACCCTCACCACAAAGATTTATAAATTCTTGCTCGGTAAGGTTTAGGCAGTTAAGTGATGTTAATGCTTCCATAACCGCTACAACAATAGCCGAAGATGATGAAAGACCTGCCGCTACGGGAATATTACCTGTAGACACCATATCCATACCACAAAGAGTATAATCGGTTTTGAACTGCGCGTGAATTACAGCGGATTTTACATAGTTTGACCAGTCACCTTGACTTGCCTTAAGAGCTTCAACAACCTTTTCGCTTGCAAGGTATGAAAGCCATGATTCATTTGTACCGAGAGATAATGTTTCGCTTATTGAAAAACTGCGGTCGGGGTAATTAGGATCAAGGTTCGAAATGTTAACAATATCATCATCGCGACGTGCTGATACAAATACTTGGTCTTTGTCGGTAGCCATAACGTTAATGCCGCCGCCACGGTGGTCAATATGTCTGCCCATAAGGTTAACACGACCGGGCGAACGGGTGATAACAACCTTTTTGTCACCATATTTGTTTATGAATTTGTTAAGCAAATCGGTATATCTTGGTTTTTGAACTTCAAAATCTTCGCCATAAAGGTCAAAAAATATTTTGTCCATATTACCTGAGTTTATGTCAGCAATATATTGTGATGCGGTGCGCATAAAGTGTTCGCTTACTTTACAAAGTTCTTGTTTAGTGCTATATGTAAGCATATCGGTTTTGCTTGTTATTTCATATAATACGGCGCTATTTTTAGCGGCAAAATACTCGAGTGTATCAGTAAGATAAATTTCGCCTTGAGCATTATCTGAACCAAGGGTGGAAATCGCGTCAATAACCTTGTTTACATTAAAGCAGTACAAAGCCGCATTAGCGTAGGGAGCTGATAATACTTCGTCTGCACCGAATTCTACACCGCAAAGCATTTTAGTAGGTGAGGGAGCAGTCTTGGTTGCCGCATCAAGCACTTTTTGCGCTTTTTTGGAATTAAGACCTATATCGTTTAACATATCTTCGTAATTATTGGGCGTTGTGTTACCAAGCGCCATAAGAGCGGCGTCGGTGAATTCGATTACACCATAAGGTTTATTGTCACGAACGACAACACGACCACCGTTAAAGTTAGCATTAAGCGGTTGCACACCCCAAACGGCATCAGCGCTTTCGGCTTTGTCAAGTATGCCACGAATTACGTCGGTTGATATAATTTTATCGCCCATAGAAACAATAACAGGACCGTTATAACCCATAGAAGATAATGCTTTAAGTCCACATAAAGCGGCGTGGCCCGTACCTTTTTGATGTTTTTGGTAAGCGTATACAACGCCCTCAACACCGTCAAGACAGTCCATAACGCTATATGCCTGATGACCTATAACTACAACAAATCGGCTAACGCCTGCCGCTTTCATATTGTCAATTATTCGGCGAATAACAGGCACACCTGCGCAGTCAAAACAAACCTTGCTTTTTGAGTTGTCGTTCATTCGCGAACCCTTGCCCGCGCATAAAATAATTGCCGCTGTATCTTTCATAAGATATCATTCTCCATCTTTAATTTTCAACTTTAAACTTTCAATTTTCAATTTTCAATTTGATTAAGCCACTGACCCATTTTAATTGCAAACAAATTCCAGTTTTGGAAACCTGGGTTGTTAACGCCAATGCCACTTTCGGGGTCGTAGTATTCGTGCAGTTCGCCACACTCTGCAATGTCGCGACCAAAAAGTTCAAGTGTCTTTTGGGCGAGTTCTTTTGCCTCATCAATGAAACCATATTTAACAAGACCGTCAAATACCATATAGTTAGAAATGCCCCAAATGGGTCCTAACCAACAAGATGGATTGCCTGTCTTTTTAATCATATACATTTTTTCATATTTTGAAAGTGTGCGCACACCGTAAGGCGCCCAAAATGCTTTTTCGTCAAGTAGGTTTTCTTTAACCATTCTTTCGGCTTGTTCGGGGGTTGCAATACCTGCCCACATAGCCATAAAGCCCGACCAACAACCAATACGCTGAATAAGAGTGCTCCAGTGTCTTGGCGCGCCCGAGTGTAAAACCTTGTTAGGATCGATTGGTAACAAATTAAGGTCGGCGCTATAGTACATACCGTCTTTTTCATCAAAGCAAAGGTCCTGTACGGCTTTTTTTAGATTTTTGGCTTCTTGTTTATATTTATCGACATCTACGCCTAAAAGTTCGCCCAAGAAACAAACGTCTTCAAGTTCTCTATACATCAAGCAGTTAAGATAAATTGACGCTGAACTGTTTTGTGGACGGTAGTATGTACTGGGGTCGTTATCTACACCGATAGCGCAATCATTTATCCAAAAATATAGACCTGATTCGTGACGTTGATTGTTGTAGTAATAGTCAACAAGTTTTAAAAACTTGTCAAAGTGGGGGCGCAACCACTCGGCGTCATTATTATGACTTTTTACAATAAATGCTGCGTGTTGCGCAAAACAGGGTTTGTGTATATTTGTTTCGGGGTTGTTATCAGGGTTGTACCATGCTTTGGAAGGAAGAATAAAGATAGGCATTTTACCATCATCTTCAGTGTGGTCTAGGAAGTTTAAAATACAACCCTTTTCATATTCGTAAATATCTTCTATGACAAAATCGCGAAGCGCAATATTTGTAAGCCAACTGTCCCAGTCCCAAAGACTGTTAGAGTAAGCCGCGCCCGGTACTATAAACTTGTGTTTAAGTAGACCGTCGGGCTCACGAAACATTTTTTTGTAATTGTTTTTTGCATATTCTAAAATTAGGTTATAATTATCCATACGAAACACCTCAAAAATACATATTTACTATATAATAACATATATTTTCGAATTTGTGATTATTTTTAATAAAAATATAAATATTGCGCGCATAAAAATATTGTGGTATAATGTCAAAAAAAGGGGGTTACTATTTATGTATAGTAATATTGGTGGAAAAATTAAAGGTTTGGCAATAGCAACGTTTATTGTCGAGGCAATTATGGCGGTATTATCGGGCGCGGTTTGTGTTCTTGGCGGACTGTTTTCTTTGATTGACGGTCTAACCGGTTATTATAGCTATTTTGATGAAGAAATGATATTGGTTATGCTAATGGGACTTGCAGTTATTGTGATTGGTCCTATTATCGCTTGGGTATCGTCTTGGATGCTTTACGGTTTTGGCGAACTTATTTCCAAAACAACCGAGATTGCGCGCAACACACGCACCGAGGTTAAAAAATCCGAAGCGCAAACTAAACTTGACGCCGAAAGAATAAGCAGAATCGAAAAATTGCGTTCACAAGGTCTTATTACTGAAGCCGAGTATCAGCAGGCGGTTTCTAAGGAAAGGTAGTGTATTAATATGCAAAAGAAATTAAGCAATCAGCAAACAGTAATTAAAGGTAAACTTCCAATAATATTACTTTCAGTAATTACTTTATTAAGTGGCATAGTAGGGTATATTCTTAGTATTATAGCTACATCATCAGTTTTTATTTTTGATCAT
>JAFYQN010000014.1 GCA_017559885.1 Clostridia bacterium | reverse complement strand
TCACCTTTAAGAATAAGCTTGTCGGCAAACGCTTGCATAAAAATTTCATCGGGACAGTTGTCGATCATATTATAAATAACACGAGCATATTCGGTATTGTGCGCAAGTGTTTTTTGTTCGCTTAAATCGCTATTGTGAGCGCCGCTTGTATCCATACGATATTTTATAAGAGGTTGCTCGAACACGTAAATTGGATATTTTAAGACAAGACGGGTCCAATAATCAAAATCGTGCAAATAACAAAGCGACATATTATGAAAACCAATGTCATCCATCACATTTTTTCGCATTGTAGAACCGGGATGAAGCAGGTGGTTTGACGAGTCAAAAAACAAACGAACAAAATCGGTTTGTGTTTTTGCCGGGGTGTTAAAAACGTTTTCCAAAAACTCATCGCGTACGTCATTACCGTTTTGGTCAATGATTGTAGGGCGATGAAAAACTGCGCCGTACTCGGCATTGTTTTCTAAAAACTCAACCGTTTTTTCGATTAAATCGGGTAGCATTATGTCATCGGAATCAATATGAACCATATACTCGCCGCGCACCCTACGGTAACCCTCGTTAATGGCATTTGAAATGTGACCATTCTTTTCGAGAGTATAAAGTTCGATACGGGGATCATCAAAACATTTTATAACATTTGCCGTATTATCGGTAGACGCATCGTCAATTACAATAATTTGCAAGTTTTTGTAACTTTGATTTATTACCGACTCTAAAGTTTGAGCAATATATTTCTCACAGTTGTACGCATTAATTGTAACGCTTACAAGTTTTGTTTGGCTCATTTTTCACTATCCCTTTTTATATTATATTTGCTATGTTTATTATTTTAATATTATCATTTATAATTAGTATTGTCAAGAAATACCAAGCGCCTATCAAACTTTAAAAAGTTTGATAGACGCTTATGTTTACCACTCTATTTCCAACACTGTCGGTTCATCGGCAAAATTGTCTATATCTATACCGTAAATGTGCAATAACGGTTCTTGTGTTTCCTTGTTCATATCTATAAACTCAGGCAAAAGAATAAGATCGAAATTAAGTTCTTTACCCGAGTTTAAAAATGTCACTTTCTTAGGCGCGGTAGGATAATTTTTTATAGCGACAGAGCTTGATATTAACCCCTCGTAAAAATGCAGATAGGTTTTGCCGTTCTTTTTAGTCGCGATATATTTATTATGTCTAATACCATAGTCGGTATCATCGGCATCCGCGCTTTCAAGACAAGAGTTCATACGACAGTACCAATCGGCAACCTTTAAAAGATTTTTCTCGTACTCGGGTGTTATAACACCCCGGTCATTAGGTCCCACGTTTAAAAGATAACTCGCCCCTGCCGACATATATCGGTCAATGGCAGAGCAAAGATGTCGCTTGCTGTAGAAGTCCTCGTTTTTGCGAAATCCCCAACTTTGTTGACCTACCGAATTGCACGCCTCGGTCATACGGGTAAAATGGCTTGAATTCGGCGACTCGTACTCACGCTCAGGTGTTGAAAAATCGCCCTCGCTCCAGCCGCGGTCGTTTATGTAAATGTTTGGTTGAAGTTTTCTTGCCAATTCATTGAGTGATGGGTCGTAAATGCACGGAGGTATATCCCAAAAAAGAGTGTAAATATCGCCATAGTTTGTAAGCAGTTCAGTAATTTGCGCCTTTATAAACTCGCGCAATTTTACAGTATCTACCTTATCTTTATACTTTGCTCCCCATTGGTGCGACTTGCTTTCGGGGTTGTAGCCATATTCATAATGCCAATCGGGATTACTGTAATAAAGCGATAGTAAAATCCCGTGTTTTTTACAAGCATCGCTGAGCATTTTTAACACGTCCTTACCATAAGACGTGTTCATAATATTATACTCGGTCTGCTTTGTGTCCCACATACAAAATCCGTCGTGGTGCTTTGCGGTAAAGCAAATATATTTCATACCGCATTTTTTGGCAAGTAACACCCACTTTTCAGGGTCGTATTCGGTGGGATTAAACTGCATACACATAGACTCATACTCGTCGCGCGGAATACTATATCGTGCTAAAGCTTGCTCGTGGAGTCCAAGCGTAGCATACGCTCCCCAATGTATAAACATACCAAATTTGTTATCGTGAGTAATGCTCATAATTACCGCTCCCATAAATACTACTAAACTATTTATAACACAAATTTTTTATTTATGCAATAAAACCCCTTGAAATTCAAGGGGTTTAAAATATTTATTTTGCAAAGTATGCCTTTATATATTTAATTTTATAATCGCCGTCAGCCGAGTTAATTACAACTTCATACTTTGACGCGCGCAAAGGACTAAACTTACAAATAACCTTATGACCGATTGTTCTGCCTTCAAAAAGCAAAATCTTTTTGTGTCTGTATGCAGGCAAATAACCGTAAACACTAAACGAATTTACCTTTTGTCCGTTTGTTAAATCCTCTTTAATAACAACACAGTTTGTAAGTTTGCGTTCCTCGGGCATTTTCCACTCATCGGTTGGAGCTTGCTCATTGTGAGTAATGGTATAAACGTCGCCGTCTTTTTCCATTTCGCCAAAATTCGCAGGTGTGCCATAAGCCGCTTTAATACGACGACCAAGTTCTAAAATGCGATTTACGTCCGCCTCGGGTAAAAGACCGCGATTATCGGGACCGATATTAATAAGGAAGTTTGAACCGTGACCAACCGACATTTCATACATACCAAAGAGCTCTTCCTCGCTCTTGATGGTATTTTCGTTAAGGTCATAAAACCAAGTAGCGCGGAGTTTGCAGTCGCATTCGCTTGGCAAAAATACTGCCTCGGATAACTGTTGCGCCTCGGTTGCAAGTTCGGAAAAATCGGTTGATGAAACAACAAGCGGGTTATTAAGCGATGCGTAACCGTCCTCGTTACCCACCCAACGAACACCGGGTGTCCACTCGGGGTCGCAGAAGGTAAGCAGGTCGGGTTGCATGTCGTTCATTGCCTTTACAATACGCTCTTTGTCGTACTCGTGACCTTCGCTACCGCAACCGTCAAACCACAGGTAGTCAATCTTGCCGTAGTTTGTAAGAAGTTCGGTAATTTGATTTATAAAATAATCATCATACGCCTTTTCGTCTTCAAACGGAATAGAATATTTACCCCATTGCGCAGGCGAGTAGTAAAGACCTACCTTGAGGTCATACTTGCGACAAGCATCAACAAACTCGCGTACAACGTCGCCTTTTCCATCTTTCCAAGGGGTTTGAGCTACGCTGTAATTGGAGTATTTACTCGGCCAAAGCGCAAAGCCGTCGTGATGCTTGGTAGTTAAAATTGCGTAGGTTGCGCCTGCTTCTTTAGCCGTGCTAACCCATTGCTCGCAGTCAAGCTCGGTAGGATTAAACTTTTCGGGTGGCATATCCTTATTATCCCAGTCAACGTGACCCGGATAAAAACTACGAATACCAAAATGGAAAAACATACCATATTCCCAATCCAAAAATTCAAGTTGCTTTTTATAACCGTTCATAAAAATACCTCGTTTATTTTTTACCTACTTGCGCCGCTTTAATGATATTTGTAACCATACCGCGATTGTTGTCAACGTTGTTTAATTCGCCGCAAATTTGCTCACGTGTAATACCGCGAAGTTCCATAAGTTCGGTAACCGAACAAAAACGGTAACCCTGATGGTAAAACTCGGGTAGATATTTTTCAATATACGAATAGGTTTGGTCGGCAAACTGTTGAACCTCGTGGCAAAGGATTACGTCGCCGTCTTCCCAAGTGCCTACACCATTTTTGAAAACGTCTTCACGGTCTCTATCAGTTTTGGTTGTATCCCAATCAAGCGCGTCGTACTTAAGCCATATTACAGGATATTTTAACTCGTCACAAATTTTAAATGTGTTTGCAGTAGGTTTAATATTAGGCGCGCGATAGATGCCAACCTCGTAAGGTGTACCGTCGCGTTTTAAAAGATTTGTTTCGAGTTTATGAGTAAGATTGGTGATGTCGGCTTTAAGTTCATCATAGGTTACCTCGCCACCGTTTGCGCCGCCTATGGTTGCAACAAGATGTTTATCGCCGTGGTTTCCTATATCCCAACCGTAGTTAATGGCATTTTGCATTGTCTTATATTCGTAATCGCCGTCTATTTTATAACCGTTTACAAAAAATGTTCCTGCGCCCTCAAATGCGGCAAAATACTCAACGTATTTTTGCATATATCTATCAGGACCGTCATCAAAGGTAAATGCAATAAGTTTAAAGTCTTGTGAATGAGACTTCCATTCATAATCTATGTTAATCGGTTTGTTCTCTGTGGGTGTGCTTACCACAGAACTTACGTTTGACGACGTTGTAGGTTGCTCGCTTGAAACGGGCGTGTCTTGGCTTTGATTATTGTTTGTTTCACTTGAATTTCCCTGTGTCATACTGCTTTCCCCATCAATAATAGTTTCTTCTTCAATTATAATTTCAACCTCGTCGGATAACTCCGTTTGAGTTTGGTTACAACCAACCAATGTAAAGGTCAATACAACCGCGATAAATAACGCTACTGCTCTTTTTTTCATTTTAAATACTCCTTTAAATAAACAAAATATTTTGGCGTATGAAATTTACCTCGCATTGTAGGACTCAATGCAAAAAGATGTTTTTCACTTTCTCCTCCGTCGGTTTCAAGACGGTAAGCGTTAAAGTAAACATCGTTATCACTTGTGCGGATGAATTTTTCATCAAACCACAATTCTGCAATATATCCGTCATCGGTAAGCGTTACCTTGCTGTCGATAAAACTTTCTTTAACAAAGTCAATGTTTAGTTGTGGCTCGCCGTCATCTTCACCGCAATAGGTCATAAGCGCAATCATAAGTTTGTTTTCGGGACTTATCTCAATTTCGTAATATTGTTTACGCTCGGGGTCGGTACCAATAAGCAACTCGCAAGCGTCACCCTCTGAATGTATATCATTATAATTATGATACGGGCAATAATACTGCGAATTTTTTGCCACAAATTTAAAGTAAAGCGTACCGTCGGTTTGTTTGATTTCGACTGTTGTATCATAGGTCGCTTTACCGCCGTCACGACAATTTTTTAAATTGTAAACCATCTTTTTTCTCCTTTTATCAGTCAAAGAATATATACATATGCAAACCGGAATCGCTTATAACATATCTAATATCTTTTTTATTTTTAAGAATTATGTATATGTATCCTTTTGTCATAAGTTCATCTTCTGCTTTAAGCGTTTGCTCGGCATCATCAAATCTTAATTCTATATATTTGTTGTTAGATTGCTCAAGTATAATTGGTTTTACCGCATCAAAACTGTATTTTGAAACGTTTTGATTTTTGTATATATAATAATTATACTTTGTTCCGTCACAATAAGGAGTGGGCACGTCGTTTAGTATTGTGTCATTGCTTTTTAGAAGTTCATCTTTACTTATAGCGAAATACAAATGCGAATATTCAATATACGGGTCATACATTTCGTCCTCAAAAAGCGTATCGTCCCACGTTAAATCAAAATAATAATAATCGCCGTCAAGTTTACAGTAATTCCAAACGTGTCTATCTTCAAATTCTAAATATATATCATAACTATTGAACTCGACACCGCTTTCAAGACCTAATTTTTGCATAAGAAAGTTAAACGCCATACTGTAACCGCTACAAACGGTACTACCGCCTACAAGACAACCGTAGGCATTAAGTTTAAGCGCAGGCGGTTTTTCTAATTCAAGAACTTCATGGTCATAAACCGTATCGGCCATTATTTCATCATATATATAAAGCACCTTGTCAAACAACTGCTCTTTGCTATTGGCGGCATCCAATATTTCATTAACACGCTTATCAAAAACAACCTGTTTTTCTGCCCTTTCGTCTTGGTCCATAATATACACCATTTTAACTGTTGCATAATATTCTCCAAAAATCTTGACGTTATTAGTCAAACAGGTATTTGTGTTCACCCAAAAATATTGAGGTTGCTCGTATGCGAGTTCAACAAGTATCTCGTGCACGCGTTTTATTGCCGCCTCGCCCTCTTCCTTGGTTTTGAACGCTCCAAGTTTAATATCGTCTTCGCTATGATTTTCTATACGGGCGCACATTTGCAAATAAAGTTCTTTTTCCTCATCGCTCAAACGCTCGTAAAGGGGATATGTTATTTCGCTGTTTTCGATTTTTGCTTTATACTTTGCTATTAATTCTTTGTTATTATCGGTGCAACCACAAAAAACAAGTACAATAAGTATTACCGACATACCTATCGATATAAACTTTTTAATAATATCCCCTCCTTTGTTACACATTCATATTATCATTTTAAATTGCGTTTTGCAATAAAACATTTAAATATCCGTAACTTTCACCCACACAAACGACCTTTGCTCGCTAAACTTAACAGTTACACTGTTGCCGCTTACTGTAACGTCGCATGGCGCGTTTTGGTAGATAGTTTTTATGGTCTTTTCGCTTATATTGTTGGGTAATTTAAAGGTAAAGGTTTCTTCGCTTGTTGCCTCACGGAACAAGATTAGGTGTGTCACATTTTCGCCTATACAACAATATCCTGCAAAGTTTGCGCCGTCAGGTCTGTTACCAACGGGCACAACGCGAGAAGCAAACAACTCTGCCTTGTAATCCTTATAAATGTTTGAAATCTTAGCAAGAATTTTGGCATCATCATCGTGGAGATTGCTCATTTCCATCCAAAATAGTGGGTTTGCCACCATAACTGTCGCAAAAAGATAGTCGGGACTATATGTATTTGGCGCAAACAATACGCCTTCGTATTTGTCGGTATTGCGACGAGTGTTAAGCAGTTCCATTTGCAAACGACGGGTCGGTATAACGTGTGATAAAGTCCACACGTTTTTAAAGGTGTTATGTGGAAAATAGTTAGGGTAATCGGTATAACGATTCTCTACAAACAAACTGCCAAACTGACTTTGATACATATAGCCAAATCTATCTTCGGCAGTTACGTCAAGGTTAAATCGCATATCGCCTTTTGTGCGATTTGTAAGTTCGGTAAGCATTTTTATAAAGCGCATTTCACCGACCTTGTTTCTAATCTTAACACCGTCAAGTTTAAAATAACGAATTCCGTAGGTGTTGTAAAAATGCATTAGCGTTTCAATGTCTTTTTCAAAGTTTGC
>JAFYQN010000140.1 GCA_017559885.1 Clostridia bacterium | reverse complement strand
ATTTGCCGTAACGTAGGCGAGAGTTTTGACTACGAAAAGGTAGAGGGCAACTGGTACTTGTCACATGAAGAGGATGCAACTCTTGCGCTTTTAAGCCGCCATTTTAAAAATGTTATCGTGCTTATAAACAGCGGTAATATTATGGATATGTCGTGGGTTAAAAAGTACGACATTGGTACGGTTGCTTATATTTGGCAAGGCGGTCAAGAGGGTGGCGCAGGTACTGTCGATATGCTTATGGGTATTACTGCGCCAAGCGGTAGACTTACCGATACTATTGCTACTCGTCCCGAAGATTACCCTTGTGACGATTGCTTTGGCGACCAAATAAAAAATATACACAAAGAAGATATTTACGTAGGTTACCGCTATTTTGAAACCTTTGCGCGCGACAAGGTTTTATATCCTTTTGGTTTTGGTCTTGGTTACACAACCTTTACGCAAGAAATTATCGGCGCGCAAAAAGACGGCGATATAATAACCGTATCGGTACTTGTTAAAAACACAGGCAATTTTAGCGGCAAAGACGTAGTGCAGGTGTATTTCTCGGCACCGCAGGGAAAACTTGGCAAAGCGGCGCGCGAACTTATCGCATTTAAAAAGACCAATACTTTATTGCCGGGTGAAACAGGGGAAATTAACCTTGCAATAAACGTTTGTGATATGGCGTGCTACGATGATTGCGGCAAAACTAATTACCCGTTTGCTTGGGTGCTTGAAGACGGCGAATATAATATTTACGTCGGTCAAAACGTTCGCGAGGCAAAGCAGTGTTTTGCTTTCCATTTAGACAAAACACGCCTTGTGAAACAGTGTGTGCAGGCGTTAGCGCCTATAGAAGAATTTGACCGTATGATAAACCAAAATGGTGAGATTTCTTTTGAAAAGGCAACGCTTAGACAATACGATTTAGCAAGTCGCATAAAAGATAATTTACCGCAATCACTTGAAATAACAGGAGACAAAGGTATAACTTTACAGGACGTAGCAAACAGCCAAAATACACTTGACCAGTTTGTAGCGCAATTTGATATAAAGGCGCTTACCGAAATTGTTCGCGGCGAGGGTTTTGCAAGTCCAAAAGCAACCTATCAGGGCACGGCAAGTTGTTTTGCAGGTATTACAAAATCGTGGAGTGATAAGGGTGTACCCGTTGTTACAACCTGTGACGGTCCAAGCGGTATCCGTATGGAAAGCAGCGCGCAAGCTACCTGTATACCTGTGGGCGCGCTTTTAGCGTCTGCTTGGGCTCCTGAACTTTTTGAGGATATGTATGACTGTATTACACAAGAAATGCAACAATACGATGTTGACGTTTTATTAGGACCCGGTGTTAATATTCATCGTAGCGGTCTTTGTGGTAGAAATTTTGAATATTTTTCAGAAGACCCATATCTTACCGGTGTTTATGCCGATAAAATATCCTCTTATTTTACCAAGAATGGATTTTTTGCAACGCTTAAGCACTTTGCTGTTAACTCGCAAGAACTTAACCGCAAAAGCGAAAACGAGGTTTTAAGCGAACGCGCTTTGCGAGAAATATATCTTAAACCTTTTGAAATAGCGGTAAAGGGCGGCTCAGTTAAGGCGATAATGACCTCTTATAACCGTGTTAACGGTATTCATACGTCGGGCAGTTACGACCTTACCACCACCATTTTGCGTGACGATTGGGGTTATACGGGCTTTGTTATGACCGACTGGGGTACTACTATGGATGACCCCAATAACGGCACCGATACAAACGCAAATCTTGCTACAATGGTCAAAGCGCAAAACGATATTTATAAGGTTAAGGGCGATTCTGCTCTTTGCGTGGATGACCAGTTAGAGAGCATAGAAAACGGTTATCTTACTGTCGGCGAGCTGCAAAGATGCGCTAAAAATCTTTTGGCGTTTACAATGCAAACCTACGCCTTCCGCTCAGGTAAAAAGCAAAACGTTAACGAATTGTCTGATGCAAATGAGCTTGTTTATCACAAAAACTTGCTTGAAGAGGAACTAAAGATTTGTACCGACCATTTAAAGATATATCAAGGTACACCAAGAAGGCAAATACAACTCGATATAGAAGAAAGCGGTATGTATTGCGGTGAAATCCTTTATAATTTAGAGGGTAACCAATTAGAGCAAAAAGATATCTTAGTATACGTTGATAATTGTCAGGGAATACGTATGGTTGGCATTGTGACAGGAAAACAAGAAAAACAACGCTTTAGAATCTATGTTGACAAAAATTCAAAGCTTTATTTCCAAAACGGAATAGAAGAGTTTAATCTTTACAAACTTTAACTTCAAAACGCTTGACAACCAAATAAAAAATAAATATAATATACAAGTCGTTCTAAACGAGCGACTTTATATACGGAGAGTTATCGAAGTGGTCATAACGGGGCTGACTCGAAATCAGTTGTCTGGTTCATCCCAGACCAAGGGTTCGAATCCCTTACTCTCCGCCAAATGTAGCGGTTTTACCGCAAAGAACCGCAAGTTTTCTTGCGGTTCTTTATGTTGTGGGGGGTTAAAGATGGATAATATAAATAACGCCTTTCTTGAAGAATTTAAAAAACTTGATAAGCTTTGTAGGGAAATGTATGCATCAGAAAAGGGAGTTACTAGTTATATTGATGATATGAAACTTATACCTGAACATAAAGTTTATTGTATTGTTGATTGGAATAGCGATTTAAAAAAACTTATAAATTTAAGGCATATAAGAAATCAATTATCACATGAAGTCGGAACATTTGACATCGATATGTGTGAACCTGGTGATGTTGTTTGGTTAAAAGAATTTTATAATCGTATATTAAATGGTACTGATCCATTATCTTTGTTTAGAGTAAAACTTGAAAATGAAAAGCAAAATAATACGAAATCAATTAAACAAAATATTATCAATACTAACGAAAATTATTGTTTATATACACAACCACAACAGAAATTTAAAAAACATCTATATACTTTAATTGATTTTTTAGCTATAATATCAATTATATTATTGTGTTTGTTGTTTACGTATTTAATTTTTTACGTATTAAATTAGTCTAATATTTTACAATGGTTACATAAAATCAAAAGAATAAACTTTTTTGAGAGGGATAAAATTATGAAAGTTTTAATGATTAACGGTAGTCCTCGCGTAAACGGTAATACAAGTATTGCCCTTGCCGAGATGGAAAAGGTGTTTTTAAAAAATAAT
>JAFYQN010000139.1 GCA_017559885.1 Clostridia bacterium | reverse complement strand
GCAAGGTGTGGGGGGTGATATCTTTATTGATTTTAGCGGATTTGGTGTAAGATTTTACAATTTTCCAAAACCCTTGTCGGGTCATACGAGATCCGTTCATATTAGTGAATAAAGCGGGTTCACGATAGTCTAGAATTACCGCACTTCGAACACGCTTTATATAATCAGCAACGGCATTTTTGGCATCATCATAAATAGGGATCATACGTTCGCTCTTTTTGCCGCGGCAGTACAGCACGCCTAGTTGCAGGTTAATATCGTCAATATTTAAATCAATTAACTCGCTTACCCGAATGCCGGTGGCATAAAGTAATTCTAACATCGCCTTATCTCTACAACCTTTTAAATCGGTAATGTCCGGTTGAGATAAAAAGAGTTCAATTTCTTTTGCAGTTAAAATCTCAGGCAATTTCTTTTCGTCTTTATTGATTTTAACGTTTAAAGCAGGGTTGTAATCGGTCATACCTTCCAAAACAGCAAAACGATAAAAACAACGAATCGTTGCTATCATGCGTGACAGAGTTGCTTTAGAAAGACCGCTCGCTTCCATATTATGTAACATTTTTTTGATTTGATCTTCGGTTACCGAAAAAATCTTGATGTTCTTTGCAGATAGATAAGTGAGATATTGGTCAAAATCGCGAACGTAAGACTGCAAGGTATTATCAGACACCTTACGGGTATCTAATAAATACTCAATAAATTGTTTTTTTACGTCCATCATTTTTGTTCTCTCCTATTTTAAAAAACGAATACTTCGGAAAATACGATGGTTAACAATCCATCAAATAAAGCGATGCCAACAAACAAGATACTATACACGCTAAATCGAATATGATATTGCTTGAATCGTTGTCTGGGTAGGACTGCAGGTGTATTGCAAATATAGCAAGATGCAAGAGAGCGAGAAAAAGCAATTGCATCACAACTTGCAACAACAAGCAAAAGGATATTTGCGAACATTGGCGGCATAAGATTAAGCATACAAAACGCGGTACCTTTTAAGCCGTGGCGAACATACAAAAAACCACAAGCAGCTCCGCTGCCTATACCGTATAAAAACGGAACAACGGCCGCAATGGGGGTTCCTAAAACAAAAAGTCCTGCAACGTACACCATTAGCATAAACGGTAATCCGGAACCAAGAGAATGCCAAAATACAGCCCAATATGATTGATGGGAATGCATGGATATAGCATCATAGATATTGTTCGGGATTGAGGCTTTTGAGGAAACAAACCAATCTCCGGCGCAAATGCTACCGATTAATAAACCAATTGCAACTGATAGCGTTAAAATGAGAAAGCATTTGTTTTGCCGTACAAAAGAGAGAAATGCCGTAGGCGTAACTACGCGAAATTGTTTCATAACTTTGTCATCCTTTGCTTATATCTTGTCCTTATAAAATATGAGCTCGACAACAAAACTATGACACACAATATATAGAGATTTATGCGATAAAAACAAGGTACAACAATATATCTTGTGCTAATGAGATTGGTGTTATGTTAACAATCGAACAAAAATCACCGTTTAAAAACGGCGATTTCCCCTCAGAAGTTTACCATAATTATTTTGTTTAGCATATATAATATAACTGATTTTCACTTATAATGCAAGTCTTTTTTCAATATTTATTTAATAAATTTTTTAGAACCATAATTATGTTAACAAAACTATGTAAACCTAAGCGATATTATGTAAACATCGTTATGTTTACCACATAATATACTATTTTGCTGTGATGTTCACCACAAGAAAATGTGCTTTTATATTTTGAACTTGTGCTTTAATGAAACGTTAGTTCCTACAATTCCACCAATACAACCAAACAGCAAGCATACCAAAATTCTAATAATCGTAAGAATGGTAACACCCATTCCATTCGTAATTACACCTGCTAACAGAAGCATGAAAGCACCGATTCCTCCAATGTATGTACCAACCTTAAATCCAAATTTTCCCACAGATTTTCCACCAACCCATCCGCCAATCAACGAAGCAATTGCTGTGATGGCATAAGTAATAACGGTGGTTATCATTTCATTGATATCTTTCCACGTGATAAAAAAAGCACCGACTAACAATAAAGTACCTGCAGTTACAAAAAAAGCGATGATACCTTTTAGCACGCCTCTTCCCTCTTCTCCCAATTTTACATTTGCTTTTTTGTTCAACAAAAACACCCCTTCACATATTCTTGTAAAAAGAATATGCAAAAGGGTGCAGGCGTTATGAATAAAAACTTAGTCTTCGTGAATGGTCAAGTTTTGTTGGATAGCCCAACGAGCAATTCTTTGTTTAGACCGATCAGGACCGGATTCAATGATCAAGGAGTCTTCTTTAATTGCAACTACGCGGCCGTATACACCGGCTACAGTAACAATTTCATCTCCTACTTGAACGTTATTACGCAACTCTTCTTCTTTCTTTTGGCGTTTCTTTTGAGGGCGGATTAAAATAAAATAGAACCCTACAATAATGATCAAATAAACGCCGCCCATTAGGAGCAGACTTCCCATGTTACTGCCGCTGCCATTGGCAGCACCATTGGCGGGAGCCATTGCAAATTGCATAAGCATAATTATTACCTCATTTTTCTTTAGTATTTTAAAGTATTATACTTGATATACACAGGAAATTCAAGTGTAATTTGTAAAATTTTATATACGTTTGCTTACAAGTGGTAATGTTTGTTGTTTCCACTCTTCAAATGTACCTTTGTCTAACTGATGGCGAATGGTTTCCATAAGATGATTATAAAAATATAAATTGTGAATAACAGCGAGTCGCATACCCAACATTTCATTGGCCGCAAACAAGTGGCGTAAATATGCTTTTGTGAAATTCCGACAAACGGGACAATCGCAATCTTCATCTAGTGGTGAAGTATCCAATGTGTATTTCGCGTTATGAATATTAACAATGCCCTTAGAAGTAAACAAATGTCCATGTCTGGCATTTCGGCTTGGCATTACACAATCGAATAAATCTACCCCGCGGCTGACCGCTTCAATAATATTGGCCGGTGTACCAACACCCATTAAGTATCGAATTTTATTTTTAGGCATATGGGGTTCCACCGCCTCAATAATGCGATACATCTCTTCAGCGGTTTCGCCAACCGCCAAACCTCCTATGGCGTAACCGTCTAAATCAAGCTTCGCAATCTCTTTCATATGCTCCACGCGCAGATCTTCAAAAGTACATCCCTGATTAATGCCAAATAGCATTTGTT
>JAFYQN010000138.1 GCA_017559885.1 Clostridia bacterium | reverse complement strand
GAAATGCTAAACGCTGGTTATGACGTAATTGTTGTTGACAACCTTAACAACAGTAGCGTTGAATCACTTAACCGCGTAGAAAAAATCACAGGTAAAAAAGTAAAGTTTTATGAAGAAGACGTTTGCAACTATGATGCTCTTCGTAAAATTTTTAGTGAAAACAAAATTGATGCAGTAGTTCACTTTGCAGGTCACAAAGCGGTTGGCGAATCGGTTCAAAAACCGATTATGTACTACAAAAACAACCTTGAAAGCACCCACGCTCTTATTGAGGTTATGAGCGAATTCGGCGTTAAGAAGCTCGTATTCTCATCTTCTGCTACAGTTTACGGCGCATCTACCGAAGTGCCACTTGTAGAGGGTATGCCAACAGGCGCTACCAATCCTTACGGCAGAACAAAACTCTTTATCGAAGAAATCTTGCGTGACCTTTACGTTTCTGACAAAGAATGGTGCATCGCTCTTCTTCGTTACTTTAACCCAATCGGCGCTCACAAGAGCGGTCTTATCGGCGAAGATCCAAAAGGTATTCCAAACAACCTTATGCCATATATTTCACAGGTTGCAGTTGGCAAACTTAAGGAACTCCACGTATTTGGCGATGACTACGACACCCCAGACGGCACAGGTGTGCGCGACTATATCCACGTAGTAGACCTTGCTCTCGGTCACGTAAAGGCAGTAACATGGGCGCTATGTAACCTTGGTTGTGAAGAAATCAACCTCGGTACAGGTAATGGTACCAGCGTACTTGAACTTCGTGACGCGTTTGTTAAAGCGTCGGGCATTGACGTGCCATACGTTGTTGACCCACGTCGCCCAGGCGACCTTGGCGAAGTTTATGCCTGCGCTGATAAGGCGTACAACCTTCTTGGTTGGAAGGCTGAACGCGGCATTGAAGAAATGTGCGAAGACACATGGCGTTGGCAAAGTAATAATCCTAACGGATATAAAGAATAACCCGAGGGTTTATTCTCTAAGTAATAAGTAAAAAGCAATAGTGAAGAAGTGAGGTGTTTTTGCATAGCAAAAACGATATATATCGTTTCGCTACGCGAAACACCTTACTTATTACCTTTTCACTATTACATATTACTTTAATTCTTCCGCCCGTGGCGCAACTGGATAACGCAACAGATTCCGATTCTGGAGATTGGGGGTTCAAATCCCTTCGGGCGGGCCAAAAAATGTAGTATCAACCCTCGCGGTTGGTGCTTTTTTATTTTAAAGTTCAAATAAACCGTATATTTTGACCCCTTTTTAAATTGACAATTTTTGTATTACAATATATAATTTAATTAACAAGTTTTTTTACGGATTGGGGTAAAGACTATGAACTATAAAATAGATTATAAAGTTAATAATCTTATGCAACTTCCCTCTCTTGGCGACTGCTTTTTAGAGGGTGAAATCGGCGCGCGTTTTGACCGCTTTATACTTGAGCGTGTAAGCGGCAAATTTGCGCTTGAAAACGTTTTGCGTGAAGCCGAAGACTTCTTCGCAACACAGTATGACGACATCTACACCTTTGGTTATTGGCGCAGTGAATTCTGGGGCAAGCTAATGCTTAGCGCAGTTCGTTGTTGTCAGTACAATAACGACGACGTATTAAAAGAAGATTTGCGCAAATCTTGCTACAAAATGCTTTCCTTACAGCGAGAAGACGGCTATCTTTCTACATACCGCAACTCTGATAACATCTACCCTGTTGATACAGCAAAATCCGTCTTTTATTCAGGTTGGGAAGCAAACTACTGTTGGAATATTTGGGGTATAAAATACACCCTTTGGGCACTTATTGAAGCCGCTATGTATATGGATGACCAAAAAATCCTCACAGGCGCAGTTAAACTTGCCGACTGGGTTGTAGGTAAATTTGCAGCAGACGGCACACGCGTTAAAGATAGTGGTGTTATGGATGGTATGCCATCAAGCTCAATCCTCAAACCAATGCTCGTGCTCTACCGCATTACAGGCGACCAAAAATATCTCGATTTTGGCAAAAACATCGTAAAAGAATGGACCCGCGAAGACAACGAGCGTCCAAACCTTATAACCAATGCCCTATCAGGCGAAGCCGTTGCCGACTGGTACGGTCTATCTAGCAAAAAGCTTACCGAAGGTCACGACCTAGGCGCTGACTGGGTGCCAAAGGCATATGAGATGACAAGTTGCTTTGACGGTATTATCGAACTCTACCGCATCACAGGCGATGAAGTTTTGCTTGACGCCGCAAAGGAATTTTACGAAATACTCCTCAAGTACGAAAGCAACATTCTAGGCTCTGTTGGTTATTGCGAGCGTTACCAAAGCGCCGCAAACTACGCCGACTCCGCTACCGAAATTTGTGACGTTTTGCACTGGATGCGCCTTTGTCACGAACTTTTCCGTCTTACAGGCGAAGCAAAGTATATGCAGTCATTTGAAAAGGCTTTTGTAAACGCATACATCGCAGGTGTTTATGCCGACGGCACAAACGGCGCATTCTTTGTAAGAAGCGCAGGTCGTCACTTTACAGCACTTCCTCAGTGCGAGACTCGTTATCAGCACTGTTGCCTTAACAACGTTGGTCGTGGCTTTACCAATGCGGCCGAAAGTTGCGTTACCAAGAACGATAAGGGTTACTTCGTTAATATGTTTACCCAAAGCTATACACGTTTTGGCGACACCGATATCCGTGTAGGCGCTAACTACTTTGATAGCGGTTGGGTTGGTATCGCGGTAAGAAATCCCGAAGAGGGCAAAAAGCTTTACATCCGTATTCCTGAATGGAGCAAAAATACCAAAATTCGCGTTGACCTAAACGATGAAGTTGTAGTAGACGTTTGTGGCGATTACTACGAAGTAAACCTAAACGCTGACACTACTATTATGAAGATTCGTTTTGATATGTCGGTTGAGGTTATCAATTGCGAATGGTTCTTTATGGAAGATAACGATTATCATCTACATCGTTGGAGAGATGGCGTATATGGTCTTTGCAACAAGGACTGTATGCTACAAAACTCAAAGATAGTTTTACGCCGTGGTCCTGTAATACTTGCTCGCACCAAGAAGTTTGGCGCTTTGGCCGAAGATATGTTCTCTACCGATACACTCTACGGAAAGAATATTGAATGTATCGTATCTCCTCACCTAACAAACAACACAGGTACTCTTGTAACAACCAGAGTGTTCATCACAGCTGACGGTGAAAAATACGAATACATCATGTGCGACTTTGCTTCAGCCGGCAACGTTGACAGCAGCGACCCAAAACTATTTTCAATTTATCTTTAAAAACTTTCTGCAAATAGCAGATTGAATTTATAAAAAAGGGGAAAAATTATGATTAAGTACGAAATTCAGGGTGGAGACTTACCGGTTGTGATTTGCTATCCGCAAGAAGGTCAGTGTCTAAAAACAGAGAGAGGCGCAATGAGCTGGATGACGCCTAACATGCAAATGTCAACAAACGCGGGTGGCGGTGTTGGTGGCGTATTTGGAAGAATGGTTACCGGCGAATCTATTTTTATGAATGAATATCGCGCAGTAGGCGGTAGCGGAATGATCGCCTTTGCTTCAAGTTTTCCCGGTTCAATCATTCCTTACGAAGTTTCTCCCGGCAATGAGATTATTGTTCAAAAACGCGGTTTTCTTGCAATGGAAGATACTCTACAGTTAAGTGTTGCTTTCCAAAAGAAAATTGGTGTAGGTTTAGTCGGCGGCGAAGGCTTTATAATGCAAAAAATCAGTGGTAACGGCACAGTTTTTTTAGAGATTGACGGTTCTTGCATAAAATACGATTTACAACCTGGACAATCAATGATTGTTGATACCGGATATTTAGCTGCATACACAGGTAGTTGCAAAATAGATGTTCAAACTGTAAAAGGGTTCAAGAACGCAGTTTTTGGTGGTGAAGGTTTATTTAATACTGTTGTTACCGGTCCGGGTACAGTATATTTGCAAACAATGCCTATTTACGGCGTAGCTAATGCAATTCGTCCTTATATCCCAAATAATAGATAATTTAATAGAAATGACGCTTTCAAAATCGAAAGCGTCATTTTTTATTGAAATTTAACTGTCAGTATAAGTATAAACCTCGCCGCATTCAAAATATTTGACGTCGAGTTCAGGACACATTTTTTCCAAAAGTTTTGCAGTATATATCATACCGTCACGTTCGGAACCTTCGTGTCCTAAAATGAGTAATGCCTTTTTGTGACCAAGTTCTGCCGCGTCGCGAGCATATTCGCCAATACTCCATTCACATGCTTCACCCGTTATAACTATCTCACTTTGCTCATTTTTAAGTTCATCAAAAACTCCACCCGGTTGCCCAAACATGCAAGAAACTGCGGTACATTCGGCATCCCTTGCGCCACAAATACGAACGTGCTTTATGCCGCATTTTTCTTCTATTCTTTTTGCAAGTTGCACGGGAGTCATCGGCTCGTCAAGATGAATTCTTACAAGGTCGAAAACATCGGTATACTCAACACTTCCCTTTAAATCAAACGTCTTTAACTGCCCTGCGGCAATAATGTCGGGCGTGGTGTAGTGTGGGTGGTCGTGAAAACGGTAAATTGTAAGCCCTGATTTTTCAATTAACGCTCGCTTTTCGCACTCGATTTTTTCATCTGAGTGATTATCCATATGGTTATAATAGGTAGGTTCGTGTACTATAAGCAGTTGCGCTCCCCACTCTTTAACCGCATTTACAACCTTGGGTGTTGCAAACATAGCTACGGCAACCTTTTGAGTATCTACGTTGCCGTCACCTGCTTTTAGCGTATCGCAAGTGCTAGAAAAATCTCTTTTGTCGCTTAAAGCGAACAATTTGTCCATAATTTCAAACGCTTTCATAAATGTCTCCTTGAAAATTGCTATTCATACCACGGAAGTTCTACAACAGTTTTGGTGTGATTGGTAGCAGTTATAAGTTTATCAAAGATATCCTCGGTTTTAATTTTTATGCTTGTCGTGTTTACGCACGGGTGACAACCGATATATTCATCATTTAAAATATCCTTGTCAACAAGTAGTCGCACACAAACATCCTTGTCGTTCATAAGACCTAAAACACTAACCGAACCTGGTGTAATATCAAGATATTTTTCCATCATTTCGCCATCGGCAAACGAAAGTCGCGCCGAATTTATTTGCGCCGTAACGTCCTTTGTTTTAAAGGGCTTGTCGGCAGGCATCATAAGTAGATAAAAGTCGGTTTTTTGTCGGTTGCACAAAAACAAATTTTTACATATTGTGCAGCCGAGCGCCTTATCTATTTGGGCACACGCCTCCATAGTATCGGCAGGCATGTCTCGGTGGTCAACACGATAAAACTCAATACCTACCGCATCTAAAAGGTCGTAACATCTTGTTTCTTTTTTGAGTCGGTCATCACAGTTTATCGGTCTTCCCTTTTCTAAAATCAAACTCATATATTGCTCCTTAAAACGATATACTTTTTCCTAAATGGAATGAGTATATTATTTTTTCCTTTACAGGTAGTCCAAAAATCTTTTCTGCCGCAGTAGAATAAATTTCAAGTTGTTCGCCATAACAATCAACCAAATCAGAAAGATTGTCTACCCTATCGGTTTTAAAGTCAAGCACCACAACTCCGTCGCCCTCTACAAAACAAAGGTCAACCGCGCCTTGAACTATAATGTTTGCGTCTTCGGTGTTGATTTCAAGTGTGGGGTCAAGTTTTATAGCGGGAATTTCGGTAAGAAAACGCATTTCACGTCGCACGGAGTCGGCTTGCATCATGCGATTATATACGTTGCTTTTAAAGAAATTCTCTATCGCGGCAATATCAACCGATGCCGCCTCGCTTTCGGTAATGAATTTCCACTCAAGCAATCGGTCAATTTCGCTTGATACATCGATTTCTTGGTCAAAATTTATATACTGCATTACGTGATGCATTGCAGTACCGCGCGCCGCGCCGACAAGTTTGTCGCCCTGCATAAAGCCCGGTTTATCACAAAAGGCAAAACGGTCATCTTCTGCCTTATGGACGATATTAGATACCGATGCCTTTGATTGCAAAAAACGAAGTCGTTCATACGGATATTGGAATGCCGCATTGCGCTTTATTTTTTCTACAAAATCGGGGTTGTACGCATCGCTGTCGCGCTCGTCTTTTTGCTTTACGTCATCAACAACGCTATATTCATTTACAATATTAATAACAAGATTAGACTCGGTACTAACACAGGGCGATACCGCATCGGCATATTTGCATAACTTTTTGCCCTCGGGATGAAGTAATGCGCAACTTAAAATCCAGTCGCCCATATTGGTGCTTTTTTCTAAAAACTCACGACTTATATACGGCGCGGTATCGAGCAAAGATTCCGACAATTTATTAATTTTTTTGTCTAAATCTTTTGCCGAGCACACAAGACAAAGTCGGTCTATCGCGCGTGTCATAGCAACGTACAAAAGACGTAGTTTTTCTTCTACCGTTTTAACTCGCGCAACGTCGGACATCAAAACGTGACCAAGCGTTTCAAGGTCATAACCGCAACTCTCATCAAAATACTTAAAAGATATACCGCCGTTTTGTGAAAACAAAATACGGCTTATCGAATCCGAGTTGTTAATCTTTGACGCGAGATTGCCGATAATACAAATCGGGAATTGCAAACCTTTTGAATTGTGCATCGACATAATTTTTACAGCGTTTTCGCCACCCGTAACGGTGTTTTTAAAACTGTTTTCGGGCAATGAATTTATATATTTTATAAATCCGTATATACCCGAATTAGAAAATGAAACAAAACTTTTTGCAAAAGAAACAAGCAAGTAAAGGTTTGCGCGACGTGTTTTACCGCCCGGGCGCGCCGACATACAATTTAAAATATCAGTAGAATGTATCAATTTTGAAACAATTTTGTCAACCGACATTACTACCGCATCGCGACGGTATTCACTTAGTTTTTCTATAAAATCGCTTGTCTTTTTATCTCCCGTTTTGCTATAAGCCAAAACTGCAGAATAAAGCGGACCGCGTTTTTTATTAGCGCGGATTAATGCCATTTCTTCGGCGGTGAACCCAAATATTGGCGACATCATAACGTTTAGCAGTTCTACGTCGCATTTAGGGTTGTCAATTACTTGAAGCAATGACATCATAGTAGCAATTTCACTACTTTGCATAAAAGCTTCGCCACCGAGCGATACGGGTATACCGTGTTCGGCAAGTCCTTCGGCAATTATTGCGGCTTTGTCCTTTACCTTGTCAAGCAATATCGCAAAATCCGAAAAACGCGCAGGTCGCAAAGCGTCGCCGTCACTTACAACGTCGCCTTCGTTCATAACCGAAATTATATACCCTGCAATTTGTTGCGCCTCGGTTTCAAGTAGAGAATCTTCACTATCGTCTCCATACTTATCTACCGCAAGAATTTCTGCCGTGGGCGCGTGACTTTCGGGAAATTTTCCGCCTGCGTTAAGTCGTTCTTCCTCGTTGTAGACAATACTTCCGCATTGACCTGCTAAAAGATACGAAAAGAAGAAGTTTACCGCCTCGCAAACACCCTTGCGGCTACG
>JAFYQN010000137.1 GCA_017559885.1 Clostridia bacterium | reverse complement strand
CTTTTCAATGGCAACCTCTTTGCCGTTTACTGTTGCTGTCCAACCTTTATTATACGGCACCGAGAAAAATACAAGCGATTTTTTATCTCGGGTAACTGTTGCGGTAAATCCGTTGTTATCTGTAGTAAAACTATCGGCAGATGTCTCGCGTAAAGCGGCGGAATCATCTGCCATAGCTTCGTTAACAAGACTTAAAGTAACGTCGCCCGACGTATATGTTCCACTCGTTTTTAAGGTTTCAATATTGGTCATATACTCGCCGTATTTTTCTATTTGTTCGTCGGTAAGAAGCATTGCCTTAAGCATAAGCCGTGAACGGTTGTTTTGGCTATAAGCATCGCAAAACTCGTAACTCATATAATAATCATACGAAAAACCGTACGGAACATAGTTAAGATTTTCATACACGTGATATTTTCCGCTTGTTTTTACGTATTCATAGTTAGGCATTCGTGTTTCGTCGTTGTCATCAACAAAACTGTCCCCGTCTACGCGATTAATAAGGTACTTAACCGACAACAACGACCTTATTGCAGGTGTGTCGGTCGAAGGTCTGCTTGCTACGGTACGCTCTACGCCGATATAGTCGTAAAATTCCATAATAGACGGCGATACTACCGAATGAAAAGCGTTTATTGTGGGATACCCTAAATACATACCCGTATTGTCAACGCCATCGTATACGTCGATTCTAAACTCGCTTTCGTCGTCAAGATAAACCTCGCCCTCGATAAGCGAATCAATCATAACGTCTTTAATCTCGTACGAGTGCGTACGTCCAAGCGCAATAAACACGTTGCCGTAAAGTATTGAAATTATACACACGCAAACAATTGCAACGTGATAAAACTTTGTACGGTTGTTTTTAAGCATATCAAACAACAATTTTTGTATAGGCAAACAAACAAGCGCAATTAAACTCGTTATCCAAAAACGCGAAATATACATTCCGTTTGCTTCGGGAGCCATTAATCCAAACTTTAATTTTTCGACACCGTCATCTACCACTTTTTGTATATACATACCCTCACTGCTTTGGGTATAAAGACCAAACACAATCTTTTCGACACCGTCTTCCGTCACTTTTTGCGGGAAGAAACCGATTACCAAAACTATGGCGATTGTTATCACAGTTGTCCAACGCAAACCCGAGGCAAAATTAACCTTTTTATCCTCGGTAAGCATTACGGTTGCAAGCGCAATCATAAGCACGGGCATATAAAACCAACGCGCATAATACGAGGTGTTAAAGGCATAAAACGCGCTATTAAGTATAGGCACCATAGCGCAAAGCACACAAATAGCAAGCACACGTTTAAGCCAACTTTTTTCACGTAGTTTAAACCAAGTGAAAAAGCCCGTCATACTAAATACGGGTAACCATGCGCCAAGCGACGACCATTTTACGTTAGCACCCGGAAAAAACACCGGTCTCGCAGGCAGGTCAGGTGGAAAAAAGAAACACTGTATTACGTTAAGATATATTTGCTCTTTGCCGTAGGTAATGCCGTTCCACCCCATAAGTATATTAGATATGCGTTCATTACCCATAATTGCGTTAAGCGCAGGAACAAGCATAATAGCGGCAATACCCACGCCTAAAACCGCCTCGAACATAAATATTAAAAATTGTGAAAATTTAACCTTTATCGCCTTTGAGAAAAGCCGTGTAAAGCAATATATCGCGCAAAATATAACCATACCAAAAAAGAAAAAGTAGTTTGTAATAGCGCAAAACGCAACCGTTAATGCAAATACTCCGCGGCGATTTTCGGTAAGCAGCAGTTCTGCGGCAAGCAACAATAACGGAAATGCGATTATCGCCTCGTGAAAATGGTTAAAGAATATGTTGTATATCGAAAAACCGCAAAAAGCATAAAGTAAACCGCCCAAAGACGCGGCATAAGCCGTCTTGGTAAAGCGTCGTATATACAAATACGCGGTAAGCGCCGCAAAGGCGAATTTAAGTATAAGAAGCGGTCCCATGAGATATGGCACAAAACTGTTTGGAAAAATTAGCGTTATCCAGAAAAACGGACTGCCAAGCAGATAAAATGAATATGCGCCTATAAAATCGGAACCCAAATCGGTAAGCCAACTCCAATTAACGTTGCCCTCTTTTATTGCCGCGTGGCACGTTTGATAAAAAGGAATTTGCTGAACGTTAAAATCGCCGTAAAAGGTGAAATAACCCTCGCTCATTATCATATACGGCACAAAAAGGCAGGCGGCAGTAAAGAGCGCCACCAAAAAAGTAAACAGTTTCTTTTCTTTTTGCGGTTTAAGAAGTATATGCTTACTTTGAGAAAAGGTCATTTTATTCACCTCTCATAATTTAAAAGATTATTATTGATTATTATACCAAAAAAATATATAATATTCAAGTAAGGATGTGATAACTTATGTCAAGTCATTTTTATGCAATGATGTCAAGAATGAAAAATATTGAACGTTGGGGTCTTATGCGAAACACACGACCCGAAAATTTAAG
Source organism: Clostridia bacterium (assembly GCA_017559885.1). Lineage (GTDB taxonomy): Bacteria > Bacillota > Clostridia > Oscillospirales > Acutalibacteraceae > UBA737. Next base: position 3,930 of record JAFYQN010000137.1, on the reverse strand, counting down.
CGAACACACACTTGAAGTCGCATTTATTGCCCACGCGTTAGCGGTAATTCGCAACCGTCGTTTTGGCGGTAACGTTGACGCAAACGCCGTAGCGGTAGCCGCTATGTTTCACGACACGTCAGAAATTATTACAGGCGATATGCCCACCCCTATAAAATACTATAACACCAACATAAAAAACGTTTATAAAGAGATTGAATCGATTGCTGAAGAACGACTTATATCACTTTTGCCCGAGGATTTGCAAGACGATTTTAACCCTATTTACAACCCCGACGACGAGGTAAAATCACTTGTAAAAGCCGCTGATAAAATTTCGGCGCTTATAAAATGTATTGAAGAAAAAAATAGTGGCAATCAAGAGTTTCGCTCGGCAGAAAAAAGCACTCTTACCGCTATAAAAGAACTAAACCTACCCGAAGCCGATATGTTTTTAGAGGAATTTATAAACAGTTTCTCTCTTACACTTGACGAACTTAAATAATGCACAATTATTATAAAAAATAAAGGTTCTGCTCAAAACAAAAGCAGAACCTTTTATTGTTGTATAACGAAAACACAGCACCTACTATATTGATACAGTAGGTGCTGTTACATTAGTTAATTGTGCATTATGCATTGTGAATTAACGAATTCCGTAATTTTCAATTACGTAGTCCATATCTTTGTCGCCACGACCTGAAAGGTTAATAAGCACAGAGCCATGGTCCATAGTTTTTGCAAGTTTCATACCATACGCTACGGCGTGTGAAGACTCAATCGCAGGTATTATACCCTCAAGACGAGCAAGTTTATAAAACGCGTCAATGGTTTCTTCATCATCGATAACGTCATACTTAACACGACCGATTTCTTGCAAAAATGCATGTTCAGGACCGCTTGACGGATAGTCAAGACCACTCGCTACCGAGTAAACCGGAGCGGGCTCGCCGTTTTCATCCTTTAGCATAATACTGTTAAATCCGTGCATTATACCCTCGGTACCGTATTTTAAACTTGCCGCGTGGTCGCCAAGTTTTGGTCCTCGACCAAGTGGTTCAATACCGTAAATATCAACAGGATCGTTTAAAAATCCCGAGAAAAGACCTGCCGCGTTAGAACCGCCGCCAACACAAGCAACAATCGCTGAAGGCAAGTGACCTGTCATATCAATAAACTGCTCGCGCGCCTCGATACCTACAACACTCTGAAAATCGCGCACCATCATTGGAAACGGATGTGGACCAAGAACTGAACCTATACAATAGATACAGTCCTTATATTCCTTGCTATACGCGTCAAAAGCCGCGTCAACCGCCTCTTTAAGCGTTGCAAGACCGTGTGTTACCTCGATAACGTTTGCGCCCAAAATTTTCATTCTTGCTACGTTTGGCGCCTGCTTTTTAATGTCAACGCTACCCATATAGATATCGCACTCAAGTCCAAAGTATGCCGCCGCTGTAGCAAGCGCTACACCGTGCTGACCGGCGCCTGTTTCGGCGATAATCTTCTTTTTGCCCATATATTTAGCAAGTAGCGCCTCACCCATACAGTGATTGAGCTTGTGCGCTCCCGAATGGTTAAGGTCTTCACGCTTGGCGTAAAGTTGAACCTTACCGCCCAAAGCGTCAGAAAGTCGCTCAAGGTGCGACACAGGTGTAGGTCTTCCCTGAAACTCTTTTCTTATACGGCGAAGTTCGGCAATAAATTTACGCGACTGACATATTGAGTAATATGCCTCGGTAATTTCTGCCATAGCGTCTTTTAATTTGTCCTCAATATACACGCCGCCATATTTTCCAAAATAACCGTCTTTATCGGGGTAATTATTAAAATAAGTATCAAAATCTACGTTGTTTAATTTCATAGCTGTTCTCCTAAAATATAATAAATTTTTATTTTTAAAACAAGCTACACCATCGCTTTGTTAAAAGCATCATAAACATCACCAAAAATCAAAAATATATTTACAAAATATATTACCACCCACTACTTTAATTGTCAAGTACGATTAATTTATACTTGAAAAATGTTGTAAAATATATTATATTATATATTTAGTATGTAATTTTGTTATTTTCCTATGGAGGTTTTTATATGTCAAACTACTTGCAAATGAGCAAAGACGAGTTAAATGCCCAGTATAAATCAGCTAAAACTGAGTATGAGCAACTTCGCGCGCTTCATTTAACACTCGATATGTCACGCGGTAAGCCGGGTGGCGACAATATGGATTTAAGCGAAAAGATGTTTGACCTTGTTGGCAATGATACAGGTTTTAAAAACATTGACGGTATCGATTGCCGTAACTATGGCGGTCTTGACGGTCTTCGCGAGCTTAAAAATTTGTTTGGTGAAATTTTAGGTCTTGCGCCCGAACAAATTATCGTTGGCGGCAACTCTTCACTTAATATGATGTTTGATACCATAGCGCAGGCAATGACTCATGGTCTTGGCGGCGAAGCTTGGGGCAAGCAAAGTGGTCTTAAATTCTTGTGCCCTGCCCCCGGTTACGACCGACACTTTGCAATTACGGAATATTTTGGTTTCAAGCTTGTTCCCGTAAAACTTAACGCTGACGGTCCCGACATGGACGAAGTTGAAGAACTTATAAAAGATGAAAAGGTTAAAGGCATTTGGTGTGTTCCTAAATATGCCAACCCCGAAGGTATAACCTATTCTGACGAGGTGGTACGCCGTTTTGCCGCTCTTAAACCCGCCGCAAAAGATTTTAAGATTTTTTGGGATAACGCTTACTGTATTCACGACCTTTATGACGACGGCGATAATCTTCTTAACATTTATGACGAGTGTGTAAAGGCAGGCAACCCCGATTTACCCATCATTTTTGCTTCTACGTCAAAAATTTCTTTCCCTGGCGCAGGCGTTGCAGTGGCAGCAGGCAGCCCAAATAACGTTGCCGTGCTTAAAAGCCGTATGCAGTTTCAAACAATAGGTCCCGACAAACTTAATCAACTACGACACGCGCGTATGTTTAGTTGCGCCGATGACCTTTACAAACATATGAAAAAACACGCTGATATAATAAGACCTAAGTTTGACAGCGTATTAAATGAATTGGAAACCCTTCGTGATACGGGTATTGCGCGTTGGACCAATCCAAAGGGCGGTTACTTTATTAGTCTTTACGTGCTACCGGGCTGTGCAAAACGTGTTGAACAACTTTGCGCTAACGCAGGTCTTATACTTACCCCTGCAGGCGCGGCATATCCATACGGTAACGACCCCGATGACTCAAATTTACGTATTGCTCCCACCTACCCAAGCGCAGAAGAAATTAAAACTGCCGCCGTTATTCTATGCTCTGCCGTTAAGGTTGCCGCGCTTGAAAAACTACTTGAACATTAAACAAGCAAGGATTGTTTTAAATGAAGTCTAAATTTTTACGCATTATTGCGTTTTCACTTGTTTGGGTGCTTGCACTTTCAGTTGGAATTTTATCGGTTGCGGCATCGTATATATCTTTTTTTGGTGTTGATAGTTATTATGGCGATGTAAGAAAAATTTATGTAAAAGGTATTCCAGACGTTTATTATGTTAACGATGCTATTGAAGCAACCTTAACGCCCAACACCGCCGAAACAATAACTTCCGATGACGTTGAAGTTGCTAAAACAATTATAGAAACACGTCTTGTAAACAATAACATTACCGACTATGAAATTAACGTTGATAGTCACAATCATCAGATCATTGTTCGTATACCAATCTGGAGATTATCTGAAAAAAACTTTGATGCCCAGACGTTTTTTGAGAAATTAGGTAAACCATCACTACTTACCTTTTGTGCAGGTCAAGACAACACCAACGTTATACTTAAAGGTTCGGACGATATTAAGCATGCGTACGCTACTTATGATCCTAACGATACCACAAAACCTGTTGTTGCGCTTGAACTTACCGATGACGGCACCAAAAAATTTGCCAAAG
>JAFYQN010000136.1 GCA_017559885.1 Clostridia bacterium | reverse complement strand
TTATTGTTAAATGTAAAAGCAATCCTCGTTCCATTTTTGAGGGTTAGTATCAATATAGTTCCAAATTTTTAAATAATCCATCTTGTCACGAATTATATGGTCGTGAAAAGAACGTTGCCAAAGTTTTTTGGAATGCATAAATGCATTCCCTACATTTCTTGTAACAGCGGCCTTATATTTGCCAATTACATTTGATATGTCATATTTTATCGTAGGGAACGGATTAATCCGTTCCGTTATTCTAACAATCAAATGTATATGATTTGGCATAATAACGTATTTATCTATTTTAACATTATCATAATGCGTTTCGATTTTTAATAGCTCTTGCTTGGCAACCTCACCGATTGGCGTTAATTTTATTGACGGGAGGGCACAGAGACCCTCCCCTACAATATCACATAATATCTTTTGTTTATTGTGCGTGCATATCGTAATGAAATATGCGCCCTCGCTACTGTAATCGTAATCTTTTAGCCGTGTTGGTTTGCGGTTGGGTAAATTCATATTACTTCTCAGACGCTTTTAACAACCTGATATCACTGCCAACAAATTCTTCAATATTATAGTTAAACAGTCTTGACGCTACGCGTGGAGTGTATCGGGTGCCGATTTCCGCCATTGTAAGATTGGTGTTTATTATGGTGGGTTTGCCGCTTAAATCACGGGTGTTTATTATATTGTATAGCAAACTTTGTATGTACGGTGACACAAACTCGCCGCCAAGGTCGTCAATAACGAGCAGGTCGCAGTTTATTGCCGCGTTGTACTTGTTGTTGGTGTGCTCCTTAAAATGCTCGGTTTCCATATCGGCAAAGAGATTGTAAGCAGGACCATATATAACGTTAAATCCACAATTTAAAAGTTCATAGGTAATAGCAAGTGTCAGATGGGTTTTTCCAACACCCGTATTTCCTCTAAAGAGCATGCTTTCACTCTTGGAAGGGTCAAAATTAATAACATATTCTCGACACATCTTAAATATAGAAGTCATATACTTGCGAGGAGAGGTATTGTCCGCAGACTTTTGCGGATAGTAGTTAAGGTCAAAGTTTTCAAAACGGCAACTGTCAAGCGGTATGTTGGCGGACAAGTCGTTAATTAACAGTTCCTTTGCCGCGGTATGTATGCAATCGCAAATTTTACCGCCTACGTAACCTGTGTCTTGACACACGTTGCAATCGTAAACAATATCGCCTATGCTTGCCATTTTTAATATTGCCTCACGAGCAGAGGAAAGTTCGGTCATCTCTTTTTGCAATTTTTCAAGCGTTGCCGTATCGCCCGATATGGCAACCGTTGCAATTTGGGCGCCGAGGAAAGAAAGACGAGAATTTATTTTTGCAAAGTCGGGATTAGTTTTTTGAAGATTTTGCATTGCCGCATCAAAAGTAGCTTTTTTGTATCTTAAAACTTCACGCTGTTTTTCAAGAGCGATATTATAACTTTGTTCACGGGTCACGCTTTACAGCCCCTTTCCTTTCATTTTTTCTTTCATCATTTTTTCAAACAAATCAAGATCGTATCCTGCGTAGTCGGTTTTGTTTTTACGGGACGTCGAGGCGCCGTCCCCTACATTTTGCTTTTTAGCAGTTACCATCTCGGGTGAGGTGATGCCGTCTTTGTGCCAAGATTCAATTATCTTTGCAACGTAGGGCATACTTAGTTTTGTTTTGGCATCTATACAAGCATCGTATGCCGCTTTTAATAAATCTTTACTAATTTGCCATTCGTTTATCCAAAGGTTAGAAAGTTCAAGTTCTTTGGCGCTGGGGTTACGACGCTCAATTCCAAATACGTTTTGAACAATACTCCAAGCAAGGTTTTGCTTTGTTTGCTCGGTGATAAGGCGCTCGGCATCTACAACCGTTTGTACACCTTGGTTTAACCAATGGGTCGCTATCTTTTTTACAAAAGATATATTGCACTTGCCCTCACGCACGGCATATTGCAGTAACAACAATATAACCGACGGATCCATACCGTGATCGTCATAAAGCGATACAAGTAGCTGACTCTCGTTTTGTTTTAGGTTTCTACCAAATTTAAGTTGCGCTTCACGAAGCAAAAACATTAACTGCTTGTCCTCAAGACCGCGTTTTATAACGTCGGCGCGAGTAGGCATAGTAGAATTTATTATAACGTTCTTTTTCTCGGGCTCTTTTTCCTTTTCGCCCACAAGTATGTCGCGTTGTTGCCAAAAGAGTAATGCGTCTTCAACCTCGGTTACGGGTAACGATAACGCTTCGGAAATTTTTTGCGGTTCGATACCGTCAGATATATTGCGCATAAAGTAAAGCAAAACTTTAATTTGGGTATGGGTGGCTATTTTAAGATATTTATCGGCAACGACACTTGGCACCGCAAAGGTGTTTCCAAATACGGTAGTGTTGATTGTAAATTTCATTTTGATAGCCCCCTTTTTTATAATTGTATATATATTATACATGTATAGTTATTTTTTGTAAAGATAAAAATACATCCTTGCGGATGATGACATACCAATCCTTTCGGATTGGATAAAAAAAGAACTAAGCGGTTGCTTAGTTCTTTTTTGTGTCGGCATCTACTTATTTTCCCAGGCAGCTGCCCGCCAAGTATCTTCAGCGCAAGTGAGCTTAACTTCTGTGTTCGGTATGGGAACAGGTGGACCCTCACCGCAATCAACACCGACTATTTTGCGCCGCCCTTCTCAGACGGCAAAAGTGATTATACAACAAGGCGTTTCATTTGTCAACACTTTTTTTAAAAATTTTTAAAAAATATTTTTAAGCAGTTTTTTGTGCGACCAAAACAGCTCTTGTGGCTCATCAAATGCCGCGCGATAAACCTCGATAACGGCATCGCCCGTATAACCGCAATCTATTGCTTCGGTTAAAAAATTTTTAAAATTGAAGTTACCGTCAAGTGGTAACATACAGTCGTATTTGTCATTATTATCGCTTATATGAAGATGTTTGATTTTTGAACCCAACAAATGCAAAACGTCATAAGGCGAATAACCGCCTCGTATACTTTGCTTTACGTCAAGACAAAAGTTTACTTGGTCACCTAAATAATTTGACATATCCTCGAGCGCTTCAAGACTGCCCGCGCGAAAGTTTACCACGTTTTCTTGAAGTAGTGTTGCGCCGTTTTGTTTTACCGCTTCGGCAACGCGAGCAAATCGGTCAAAGTAACCGTGGTTGTCCATTGTACCGTTATATTTGCCGCCATGCATAATAACGTATTTTGCGTCAAGCTGAGCCGCTATTTCACCGTAGCGTTTAAAAATCTCTATCCCCTCGTTAAAACGGCGGTCATAGTTTGAAAAAAGCATAAACGACTCGGCAAGCGACATGGTTGGATGAACGCTTTTAATCTCTATACCGTATTCATTTTTTATATCGCAAAGTTGTTTTATAAATGGTGGTTCAAGTTCGCAATTAGCGTTAAAAAATATTTCGCTAAGTTGTACCCCTTGTTGTGCTATAAGACGAAAGGACTCTTCGGTATACATAGGATAAAGGCATGAACTTGATATTCCTATTTTCATAAATTGTCCTCCGGTGTAACAAAAATTGTTTTATTGGTTGTGTAAATTACCATACCTGCCTTGGCGCCGTTTGGTTTTTTTACGTATTTTATGGGGGTGTAATCAACGGGCACGTTTGACGAGGTTGCCGCTTTGGAATTTTTTGCGGCAAGACGCGCGGCAAAGGTTATGGTTTCATTGCTTAACTCATTACCGCCGCAAAACACCACCACGTGCGAGCCGTGAATATTTTTGGTGTGAAACCACATATCGCCTTTATTTGCGAGCGTACAGGTAATATAGTCGTTTTGCAAATTGTTTTTGCCAACAAGTATGCGGTAACCCTCGACCGACGTATATTCATCAAGTTGAGGTTGCGTTTTTTTGCGAGGTTGTTTTTTGACAGTTTGCTTAACGTATCCGCCAAGGGACAATTCTTCTCTTATCTCGGCAAGGTCGGCAAGCGTTTTACAACGAGACAAACTCTCGCTTACAGATTCAAGATACTCTATCTCTTGCATATCGTTTTCAATAAGCGCGCCAAGTGACTGCGCCGCGCCACAACTTCTTTTGTAATCTTTAAAGTACTTTGCCGCGTTTTGGTGAGGCGACAAAGCAGGGTCAAGCGGTATTTCGATTAACGACAAATTCTCATCATAATAGTTTTGCACACGCGCCACACTACTGCCGGGCGTTATTGCGTAAAGATTTGCTTTTATGAGTTCGCCCTTTATTCTAATGTCTTCGCGGTCGCGACTTTTCTGGAGTTCTTTTTGACGTATTGCCATTCGGCGACGCGCGCGAGTAGTAAGATTTGACAAAAGTTTTGTAATATCGGACGACGCTTTATGAATGCGAGCGGCATTTTCGCGCTCAAAATAAAAAGCGTCTAAAAGTTCTGACGGAGTATTAAAACTCTTTGAGGTGTAAAGTCCGCCATACTGCGTAATTGGCATATAACAAAAATCGGCAGGGGTGTTGTCGGACTTATAAAGCATAACGAACCTGCCCGACAAAATATTATCTTTTAAAGTTTTTAACGCATCGTTTAAACTTGACGTTTCTTTTATGCTTTCTACCGTAACGTCTTCGCCAAAAGCGCAAACGGCAATCTCGCGGCACACAAGCGGAGATACGCCTTCGAGTGTTTTTAGCAAAGCCGAAGATAACAGTTCTGTTTTGTTTAATAAAATTTCTTTTAATACGCTTTCGGTATCACTGTTAAGAATATTAATCTTGTTTTGACACTCGGGATAGCGATAGGTAGCGCCCGATACTATAAGTCGGTCGCTTTTTTCTATATCACTGCGATGAACGGCGTCGTATATTTTACCGTCGTCACCCACAAGAATAACGTTACTGCTACCCGTTATAAGTTCGCATACAATTTTAGGATAAATACGGTCGCCCATTTCGTTTGTTGTACTAAAAGTGAATTCTATTACGCGCTCAAGACCCTTTTGCTCAACGCTTATTAACTTTGCCGAGGAAAAGATTTTGCGCGCAAGCATACAAAACATAGGTGGTGTTTCGGGGTTGTCGTATTTTTGCTCGGTAAAGTGAACGCGAGCCGTACCAGAAACTGCACTTAAAACAAGACGGCGCGCAAAATCTTTTTTGCGCAACAACAAAACCAGCACGTCACGTGCCGGCTGATAGATTTTATCTACGTGACAATCAATTGCTTGTTGTAATTCGTCTGTCACGGTGTGTAAAAATCCGCCGTCCAAAGCCATTTTTAAACTCCTAAAATGTTTTTTAAATTATTGCTAAGTTCAAGATAGTATTTATACTCATCTTGTTTGTGCGATACGTCTTTAAGACTATCGGCGCATTTAAGGGCAATTTTATATTGCTTTTGTATGTACTGTATCGCATCGTCACTATCGGGTTTTAAAATTCCTATTACCGATTGCTCATTGCTAAGCGAGTAGGGTTTTCCCGTATAACGCGCCTTCATTACAGAATAGATTTTTCCGTTTTCTTGAAGCGGTAATTCTATTTCAACCAAAAAACCGTTTTGCGACAAAAAATGTCTTAACTCTTTCGCGGCGGTTGTAGGTTGCATAATAATCTCTACCGTATTGTCGCGCAAAAAGTCGGCGCGAGAGATTATGCCGCTTATTACCTCGCCGCCCATACCTGCAACTATAACGGTATCGGCATCTTGACGGGTTATGCTTGCGAGTCCGTCGCACAAAACAAGTCGCACTCCGCCAGCGCCCAAACGCTCTAAGTTTTTACGTGCCGAGTCAAGCGGCTTTTGGTTTATATCGGTAGCGCATACGCTTTTATACTTGCCCGACAAATACAAAAACGCGGGCAGATAGCCGTGGTCTGTACCAACATCACAAACACTACTGCCCTCGTTTATCATCGTGGCAATAAGAGAAAGTCTCTTACTAAGTTCCATAATTATTTGTCGGCAAAATACGCGTTAAGTTTTGCTACAAGAGCGTCAACGTCTGCGCCGTGAACTGCGCATGCCTGCTCGATTGATTCGCCGCGAGACGCAGGGCAACCAAGACAGTGCATACCTATTTCAAAAAAGTATTTTGCAGCGCCTGTATCAATGTCAAGAACGTCGCCTACTATCATATCTTTTGTAATTGTCATAATTTTTACTTCCTTTCTTTTGTTAAAGCATAGTTTAAAACAATTTGGGGTCAAGTTCCAAATCGCTTCTTGTGTGGTTAAAGAGTTTGCGGTTATCAAGCGCCCAAACGCGAGATGAAAAATCATTAGGCGCCGCGCCCTGTACCGCCTCACGCATTTCGTAAATGCGGGCATCCATAAGGTCAAGTTCCGAAAGCACTTCGGCTTCGATAAACATAGGTCTTACTGCCGCGCCAAATTCGGGTTCGCCGTGATGTGAAAGTATCATATGCTGAAGCAATACCGACACCCTACGGTCAACGCCAAGTCTTTCGGCGTATTTGTCAATCTTGGTAGCGCCCATAGAAATATGACCTAAAAGATTGCCTTCTATTGTGTATCCGTCGGCAATACCTGCCTCGTTAACGTCAAATTCGTCGATTTTTGAAATGTCGTGAAGTATTGCGCCTGCAAGTAAAAGTTCACGGTCAATAAACGGATAAACACCACAAACGCTCTCGCAAAGACGAACAATTGACAAGGTGTGCATTAGCAGTCCGCCGCGAAGCGCGTGATGAAGTTTAAATGCCGCAGGCCAAAAGAGCAGGTTTTCGCGGTTGTCGGCAAGCATTGTGGTAACAATCAGTTTTAAATTATTATCTGTAAAACTGTTTGCTATATTCACAAGCTCGTCGTACATTTGCTCTGAACTGTAACCGCTTGTGCGGACAAAATCTTCAATATGCACGTTATCCGATTCTATTGTGGGTCTTATTCTTTCTATTCTTAATTGGTCGGCGCCGTTGTACTGTGAAATGGTGCCGCGAATTTTTACAATATCATTTGCTTTATATTCACCGTGCTCGGCGGCGCTATAACGCCAAAGTTTGCCGTTAATTTCGCCTGTGCTATCGCCCAATGTAAAATCGAGATAGGTATCACCCTTTGACGAGGTTTTAACCTCGACACTCTTCACAAGGCAAAAGCCGTCTACACGACCGCTATTATCAACAGGAGTAAAGTTCATAAAAAACAATCCTTTATCTATTTTTTATTGACCGGTAAAATCCTGATCAAAAGTTATTACACACACGTAGGTTTTGTCGGCTTCGTATGCTTTTTCACAAATAATTTCATTAAGTTCTTTTTGGTTTAGTTTTACCGCAGACGGTATCACAACATCAAAAATAAGGTTTGTGCGCGTACTGCTTGCAGGTGTCATACGAAAATCGTGAAGGGTTAATTTTTCGTCGATTTCCTTTAAAACTTTAACCATCTTTTCGCGCGCTACAGTTACCGACTCGTCATTGGTATCAATAGGGTCCATATGTATAACAAGATTAACACCAAGTTTTTCACATACCAATTTTTCGCAAAGGTCTATCTTTTCGTGACAGGCAACAATGTCCGCGTTGTGCGGCACCTCTACGTGCACCGATGCGAACTGACGGCCCGGACCATAGTCGTGCACTATAAGGTCATGTATACCGTAAAATTCATCAAAGCTTAAAATAGTATCATTTATATCTTTTATAAGTTGTTTTTCGGGTGGACCACCCAAAATTTCATCAAGCGTTTCCTTTGCCGAAGAGTAACCCGACCAAAGTATAAATAGCGCCACAACAATCGCCATTACCGCGTCAAGATTAAACGGTAAGGTAAAGAGTCGTGTAACAATTGCCGACGCTAAAATTGCGCCCGTTGCAATACAGTCGTTAAGACTGTCTTTAGCGGTGGCGATAAGCGCCGAAGAATTTATGGTTTTGCCTATTTTTCTATTAAAGAAATAAAGCCACGTTTTTACAACGATTGATATTACAAGTATTGCGATTGATATATCCGAAAACACAGGTGCCGCCGCGCCGCTTGCAAGGGTTGACACTGAATCTTTAAGCAGTTCAAAACCTACAAGCAGTATCAAAAACGATACGATAAATGCCGATATATATTCCATTCTTCCGTGACCAAAAGGATGGTGACGGTCGGCAGGTTTGTTTGCAAGTTTAAATCCGATAAGTGTTACGACCGACGAACCAACGTCGGCAAGATTGTTAAAACCGTCGGCAATAATTGAAAGACTGCCAACAAAAAAGCCAATCGCTATTTTTATAATGCTAAGCAAAATATTGGCGGTAATACCAACCGCGCTACCCAAATTTCCGTAGCGACTCCGAACGGCAATATTTTTTGTGTCGGAGTAGTTTTTTACAAATAATTTTATAAGTAGCGCCGTCATTAAAACTTTGCTCCTTTGCTGTCGTCATATTCTTTTAACAACGATTCATAGGTGTAATCAGGAACATCAACTTCTTGCTCGGTTTCGGTTGCGGTTTCATTGTCTTCTATCTCTTGCGAAACGACGTTTACATCGTCTGTTTTCTTTTTGTCAAGTAACTTTTCTATAGGCAGGGTTACCACCCAAACAACCAAGGTTAAAAGCGGAGATATAACAGATAACACCGTGCAAACAGTTCGCGATATTTCGCTTACCATTATATCGGGGAACAAGAATATATTTTTGCCTATTTGCTCTACGCTTTGCGCCGCATCGGTGTTGGTTAATACACTAATAAATAACGATATAAACAAAATCACTATCGCCGCAACGTAAAGACGTTTTGCGCGCGCGGTAAATATTAATTTAACGCTTTGTGTTTTTTGTGTCATAATGGTCGACACAACACGCGCGACAAGAATTAAAACCGCGATTATTAACGCAAACCAATCCTTGTTTTTCGAAAACAAGAGTGTAATGCCGCAATACGCAATCGTGCTTAAAGCAAGTTGTATTGTATACGATTGCCACACCCACTTAAAATACGTCGTGAGCGAATATGAATGTTGTTGTAATATTTGCAGTTGTTTGTACTGCGCCAAAACTGCGCTTAAAACCACAATAAGCAAAGCAAAAAATGATACAGTCATAAATATACCTCTATTTTTATTAAAGCGAATATAAATTCATTATATTATATCATTTATTTTTATATATTACAATAGCATTTTTCAGTTGTATATGGCAAAGATAATTATGGTGAATTATATGAATAACGTTAAACAACATTTAAAATCTGCCTCGCTCGGTGTTGCCGTCGGTCTTGTAAATGGTGTGTTTGGCGCAGGCGGCGGTATGATTGCCGTGCCGCTTCTTAAAAAATGTGGTCTCGACCAAAAAAGCGCCCACTCAAACGCCGTTGCCGTAATACTGCCCATTACCCTACTGAGCGCAATACTTTATCTTGCAAAAGGCACCGTCACTTTAAGCGATAGTTTTGCCTTTGTTCCGACGGGGATTATCGGCTCTATAATAGCAACCTTTGCTTTGCAAAAGTTTTCTAACGCGCTTTTACAAAAAGTGTTTGCCGCATTTATGATTTACGCAGGTATACGGGGGCTAACACGATGAATATCGCCGCCCTTTTAGCAGGGCTTTTGTCGGGGATTATCGGTGGTATGGGGCTTGGTGGCGGCGCCGTGCTTATAATTTATCTTACCGTTTTTAAAGACGTCGAGCAACTGCGCGCACAGGGAATAAACCTTCTATTTTTTATACCAATTGCATCGGTCGCCGTAGTAATTTACGCTATAAAAAAGCAAATTAAATGGAGTGTTACTTTACCGCTGGCTTTTGGTGGCGCTTTGGGAGCTGTGGGTGGCTTTTATTTGACAGGTTTTATAGGCGGCAATTTTATATCAAAAGCATTTGGAGTCTTTTTGATTTTACTGGGTGTCAAGGAACTACTTTCCAAAACAAAAAATTCCTCTTGAAAGACTGCGCGGGCTATGCTATAATAAAGCCGAATAAATGTTCGGCGAGGTGTTTTTATGGATAAAGCTCCGCTTACCGCAAAGCAAGAGGCGGTTTATAACTTTCTTGTTAAAAAAATGCAAAACGGTATTCCACCAAGTGTAAGAGAGATTTGTACCGCTACGGGTATCAAGTCAACCTCTACAGTGCACGCAATCCTTAACACGTTGGAAGAGTACGGTTATATTTCGCGCGATGCAAAATACTCGCGCGCTATCCACCTTGAAAATAATTTTGACGCCTCAATGGTACCGCTTGTCGGTCGCGTTACCGCGGGTCAACCAATTTTGGCGGTTGAACAGATTGAAGATTATATCCCCTACCCAACCAAAGATGCTGAAGGTCTTTTTGCATTAAAAGTTGTTGGCTTTAGTATGCGTGACGCAGGACTACTGCCGGGCGATATTGTTATTGCCGACAAAAACGCTCCCTGTCGTAGCGGCGATATAATTATTGGTATGGACAATGACGAGGCAACCGTAAAACGCCTGCTTATTAAAGACAACAAGGTAATCTTTATGCCCGAAAACCCCGACTTTTCACCCATTTACCCCGAAAAACCAATGGTGCTTGGTAAAGTCGTAGGCAGTTTTAGAAAGTATTAAGGTATAATCATGAAACAAGTAGAAATTTTTACCGACGGCGCCTGCTCGGGCAATCCGGGTCCGGGTGGTTGGGGCGCAGTACTTCGCTATAACGGACGAGAAAAAGAACTCTCGGGCGGAGAAAAAGACACCACCAATAACCGTATGGAGCTTACTGCCGTAATTAAGGCGCTCGAACAACTAAAAGAGCCCTGCAAAGTAACCCTTACCACCGATTCAAAGTACGTATCGGACGGCATCGGCAAGGGTTGGGCGGCATCGTGGCAAAAAAACGGTTGGCGAAAGGCAGACAAAAAGCCCGCCCTTAACCCTGATTTGTGGGAACGGCTTTTAGAACTACTTAAAGTTCACGACGTTACAATCAACTGGGTAAAAGGTCACGCAGGTCACCCCGAAAACGAAAGATGCGACCAACTTGCAGTTGCATTTTACAAATCCTTGTAAAATGCAGTTATAATCGTTTCGCAAAAATGATTATATTATCTATTACAATAATAAAAAGCGAGGAAAATCCTCGCTTTTTTTATTTGCTTTTATTCTTTTTATCGCCGATAAAATAAGTAACCAAAAACGAAACTATTGGTATTACCGCCGTTGCAAGTGTAAACAAGCAAAGTAACGCATCTCCCACCATAGCGCTACCCGCTCTCGCGATTCCGCCTGATGTAAGCATTCTATTTACTGTTATCCAATTTATCTCATTAGATATTGGAATAACAAAATTTACGCTTGCCATACCAACAAAGAAAATAGTACTAAACACACAAATTGCGCTACCTATTATCTTTGCCACTTTGCATTTTTTAGCATCCATTACCGATTTTGTTAAAATATATGTTGCCAAAAATACTATCACTGCGCCAAAACCTGTAATAAACGAGTATATGCTATATAATCTTTGGTTTTGTACAGAAAGTGAAAACGGCAAAAACGCAATCCAAGGCACAAATATAAATGATAATCCTATTTTAACTTTTTTATTTTTTAAAATCGCAAAGCCAATAGCCGATGGCACAAGTAAAATTAAGCACACCATCACAATCGCGCACAAATCCAAAAGGACTGACGTTATATCGATATTTCCAACAACTTCGGAAACAAGTTTAAAATACGTTGTGTAATTGCTAAGAATCGGTCGCTTTACAAAAAACGACGATGGAACTATTAAAAGTTCGTCCAGTGGTTTAAACGAAGTGTTTAAACTATATATTACGTTAGGCAAAACAAAGCTTACCGCTTTTAAAATAGTGCCTGCAAATAAAATATAACCTATAATTTTTATTATGTAATCTATAATTTTTCTTGGCGTTTGTGGTAGTTTTATGTGACGCAAAATTATTGACCAAATAAAAATTATGCCGCACCATACCACGCACCATACAAAATACATAATCAGCAAATAAATCCATGCCGCGCTTGCGTAGCCGATTTCGTAGTGCACGAAATAAAAATCTTTTATAAAAAGTGGAAGCCAATCGGCAGCGTTGTGATAGGAAGGATAACCAAGTAGTTCAAGCGCCATGTTGCTCGTGCCTGTAAAAAGTAGCGGAATAGCGCAAACCGCAGTCATAACACCAACCGTCTTTTTGCCCGATTTTGCAAAAACATATGTGATTATGAAAACGGGCGCAGTAATTGCCGCAATCGCCAAAGCAAGATAGATTGCCGCGCCATACTCTTTTAACCACATGACAGGCACATCTAATATTCTAAGTCTTAAAAGTATTCCAAGTCTTAAAAGCACGGAATTTATATAGCCGTGTGAATCGGAAGAAAATATTACTTTTGAAAAATTAACAAAGATTGCCGCAAAAGAAAACATCGCTAACGCCACGCTTGCTAATACGCCAAAAATTGTTTTCAGTTTTGAAATAAACAGCGCCGATACAATTGTGCCGATGCAAAACACAAGCACAACTACAAAAAATGCAACTGTGTTGTATATGGGTATACCAAAATCTAATATACCCAGATAGTTTTCTAAACCAACTATCATTGTATCGCTAATATAGTCAGCATTTGTAAAGCTCAAAAGAAAGTCACCCAGTAGGTTTACCGCTCCTAACAACGCGGTAACCAAAACAGGTGTTTGCAAAAGTAGTCCTATCAGTAATGCCCACGGGAATTTCTTTTGTTTTTGTGCTAAAGGGGTTTCCATTTTGTAATCTCACCCAACTTATATAAGTTTTTTTATTTCTTCTTTTGTAGCCAAGCCGTCCGAAAACGCCGTAGCGCTTCCTGCGGCGATCGCCGTTTTTAAACAATCGGCATAATCTTTGCCACGCAAATATTCCGCCATAAATGCCGCTACTGCGCTATCGCCCGAGCCGACGGCGCTTATTACCTCGCCCTTGGGCGCGGCTTGGGTATGGGTGTTGCCGTTTTGGTCTACCAAGACAGCACCTTGCTCACCCAAAGACACCATTACGTTTTGCGCGCCTTTGTTTTGTAACTGCTTGGCATAGGTTATAGCGGTGGCAAAATCGCTAATTTCCACACCAAATATTTTGCCTAGTTCGTGATGATTTGGCTTTATTAAAAAAGGATTATATCCTAGCGTATCAAGTAGCAAATCTCCTTCGGCATCTACTACAAAATTTATGCCCTTATCAACTAAAAGCTCAAGTATGCTTTGATATATATCTTGTGGCAAGTTTTTTGGCACCGAGCCCGAAAGTATTAAAAAGTCGCCGCTTTTAATACTATTTAACTTTTTATAAAGTTCGTGGATTTCTTCTTGCGATATGTCGGGTCCGGTTGCGTTTATATCGGTATCGTTTAGTTTTACGTTTATACGGGTATTGCCCGACACCTTTACAAAATCGCAGTTTATGCCGTTTTGCAGTAAATGGTTTTCGAGCGCATCGCCTGTAAAGCCACCAACAAACCCTAAACAAACCGATTCAAACCCAAACTCTTTTAAAACAAGCGATACGTTTATTCCCTTGCCGCCAAAACGGATTTTCTCGGTCTTGGTTCGGTTGACTGTACCACTTTTTAAATTCTCAACCGTAATATAGTAATCAACAGCAGGGTTTAAGGTTAAAGTGTAAATCATTTTATTTTACCTTTTCGCGAACCTTGTCGTAAAACTCTTGTTGTAGTCTTGGAACAACGGTGTCTGCCTTTACATTAGCAATTATTTCGGCAAGGTCCTCTACCGCCGCAGAAATAGCAATTTCGCCCTTTTCTTTGGTTGCGGCGCTGGGCTCGCCCGTAACGTTGTTAGGCCATTTATCATACCACCAAAGACCTGTATAAACACGACTGCCCAAATCGGCAAGTTCGCACTTTGGCATAATTCTTTCGGGAATTTTTTGATACTCTAATTTTACACTGCCGGGCGCGGTTGCCATAACCAAACTTGTTTCACGCTCGTCGGCGTGGCCGCCTCTTTCGGTGTCCCAAATATCAAGGTTTGCAAAACGACCTTCACCATAAGCAAAACAACTATAAAGGGTATAATCTACCTCACGGTCAAGTTGCGACATTGCAAAATATTGCAAAAAGTTGGTATTGCCACCGTGACCGCTAACAATGAGAATCTTTTTAAAACCATTGCTTGCTATTGTGTCGAGCAGTTGCTCAAGCATATTGCAAAGCATATCGGTTTTAAAATTTATTGCGCCCGTAAAACATGCCGCTTCATGAATTTGACCAAACCAATAGGTAGGAAACACAACGCAATTTTCTTTTTGCGCCGCGCGAACACAAATATCATGGCACACAAGACCATCGGTACCAAAAGGCAAATGGTCGCCGTGACGCTCTAAGCAACCAATTGGTAGGATGCAAAGTCGCTCTTCTTTGACAAGTTTCTCAAAGTCGGGCGGTGTTAAATAGTCCCATCTTACTTCCATTTTAAAAACCTCTATTTTGTATTAAACCAAACTGCCATCTTGCTCTCTTCGGTCCAGAGTTTGCCTGCCGATGCGTAATCGGTAACGGTAAAGTAGCCGCCATCGGTGGTAGGAATTTGTGCTTCAATCTCGCAAGCGTAAGGCGCAGTTTTGTTTTCGGGAATTACGATGTCGACGTATCCGTCTTCGTTTACCGCTACGCTAACGGCATCGTCAACGCTATAGCCCAAACGGTTTTCTTGCGCCAACATCAAAGGACCATACTGAATTGCGATATGATTTCTGGTTGACGGATGTTCGCGGTCAAAGGTTGGGCACATACAGTTAGCGCCCCAAATAACCTTGTTCATAAGTATTTGTGAGCCGTAAGGAATTGGGAAAATTGCCTTTGCTCTCATATCAAAATCAATTTCGATAACGTCACCTTTTATCCACTTGCGGTAGATAGAAATATAACCCTTTGTAACGTTTATTTCTTTTCCGTTTACAAGACAACGTGTGTTTTCACTCCAATAAGGATTTCTCAAAAGAATTTCAAAATCATCTTTTTCGTCGGTATCAACCGTAATTTTAACCTTATTGTCAACCGGATATTCGGTATCAAAAGCAAGGTTTACTATGTTTCCGTTTGCAAGAGGTTGGTTTACAGCACCTTTTTCATATAGGTTTACAACCACACCGACACCGCTTGTAAGCACAGCGGTCTTCATAGCAACACCAATACCTGCAGAGCCAATGCAAATGCAACAACCATAATATCTGCCGTCTTCAAAGGGTTTTAAACCGCCTGTGCCGTTACCACGAATACCAGGGGTAAGTGGGCTGTAACTGTCAAACGGCATTGGCACCATTTTAAGTTCGGGGTATTGCTTTGCCGC
This sequence comes from Clostridia bacterium, assembly GCA_017559885.1. Taxonomy (GTDB): domain Bacteria; phylum Bacillota; class Clostridia; order Oscillospirales; family Acutalibacteraceae; genus UBA737. The sequence continues at coordinate 1,823 of JAFYQN010000136.1, read as the reverse complement.
AGTTGTATCAATAGCGCCGTCGGTGTTAACCGCGCCGAGATAGCCGTTATATAGCGAGCGCTCAAAAGCGTCCATATACTTTGCGTCGCCTGTTATGAGGTTGAGTTGGTAGAAAAACTGCATAAGTGTTACGGTTACACAGGTTTCTTGCGCGCGTGGGTCGCCACGGTCAGGATTTGACTGACGTACTGTAGAGTGGTCAAAAAGTTCGTGTGTGCAACCTGCAGAACCAATTACTGTAAAATCATCTTCTAAAACACGGTTGGCAAAATTTATTATAGCCTTTAGGTGTTTTTCATTTTTGGTTATACGATAGTATTCTAAAAGACCCACAAAGCAAGAAGTCATTTCATACGCTTTGGTTACGGGGTACTGATATGGATGCAAGTCGTTGTTGTACGCTAGTTCAAAAACGTTTTCAACGTCCATACCGCCACACGCTACGATATACTCTGCAAAATCTAAATATTTTTTCTCTTCTGTGAGTGAATATAGACGAACAATAGGTTCAAGGATAGATGAAGAATTAAGACCTCTCCAATGGCGTGTAAGACGAGTGATAAGAAGCTTGCCCTCGGTTTGCCAACCAATGCGCTGCATAAGATAATCAACCTGCTTCTTCATACAGTCGATTACCTTTGCGTTAAATTCTTGGTCATCGCAAATTTCCACAAAATATTGCATACCAAGAAGCACGTACTTGCGACTCCAGAGGTCCCAACCGTCGTATTCTTTTTCGACACTGTACGTACTAATACGACCAAGTTCATCCTGACTTTCAACGAGGTCGTTTACGGTATTCTTTAAAACATCGTAGAGCTCCTTGTCCTTTGAATAAGAATAAACAAAGCAAGCGCCGCGCATCATTTTGCCCCAAAACTCACCGCGCCAACCTGCATCGTGATCATCGGGAGTACCACGGAATTGCTCCACAAAAAGACGCCACATTTTAGCGTCGCGAAGTTGCATATCGGTAATAAGATTTAAACTGCGGTCAAGCCAACCTGTAAAGTTGGCTTCGCGATTTATATCAAAAAACTTATCGGTATTGTTTCTTGGATAATTTGCCGTAAACTGATTGTAAAAAGTCATTTAAAATCCCCCAAAAATACGAGTCTTTATTAGTTTAAATATAATATAAATAATTTGAAAAGTCAATTAAATAAAGGGGTCAAAAATAAAATGGGTAGAAAAAGTTAGAATTATGTGGTACAATTAACAAATCACACAAAGGAGGCGGTAAAAATGAAAATAAAAAGTTTTGTTACAAAACCTTGCGTTTTGATTTTTTTAAGCGCAATTTTGTCGGCTTTGCCGCTTACTTTTTCGGAGTTGTTTTTTGTTTCGTGGGTATCGTTTATACCGCTTTTTTACATTTTTATAAAGCATAGCGGCGACAAACTCCGCCTTGCATTTGGTCGCGGATTTTTATTTGGATTTATATACCACGTATGCATTTACTATTGGTTTTGTTGGTTTTATCCGCTTGATTACGCAGGGCTAAACGGGGCGTCTTCTATAGCGGTGGTTGTACTTGCCGTTTTTGGTATAAGTATTGCTCATGGCGCGCTTTGGTGCATACCGTTTTTAGTTTGCTTTGTAGCGCGTAAAGTTTGTAAAAACGCCTACTTTTTATCCTTTGTGGCAATAGTCAGAATAATTGGCGCGCAAAAAATTACGCTTATCAGCGACCTTTCGTTTCCTTGGGTAAGATTATCTCTCGGTCAGTATAATGCTACCTCGCTTATTCAATCGGCTTCACTTTTTGGTATTGACGGCGTTGATATGATAATACTTGCCGTAAACGCTTTGCTTGCGATTTG
>JAFYQN010000135.1 GCA_017559885.1 Clostridia bacterium | reverse complement strand
TCCCACATGCGGATACGATATGTCAAGCAAAAATGACAATGCTTGTTTACCCGTAAAATTTTTATTATCACAAAGATATATTATTGGCAAGGTGATTAGCGTTAATACCGAAGGTGTTACATATCTTGCGTGGGATAACGCATCATCTACTGCAGTACACGTAAAAGAGTTCTTTCCAAAAGGTCTTTCAATGCGTAATCCCGACAAGACCGTATCGGTTATATCGGGCAAGGAGTTTTATTTTAACGAAGGACTTATGGACTTTATAGAAATAAACAAAAAACTTATCGCTACCGAAATTCAGGCAGTAATACCTGTACTTACAGTTTTTGAAGAAAACGGCACAGTTTATGCGGTTACACCTGTAATTTCGGGTATAACGCTTTCAAGTTTTCTTGACCGCAACGGCGGTAGTTTGCGTTGGGAACAGGCAAGACCTTTGTTCTTACCTCTTATAGATACCCTTAAGGCATTGCACGAAATGGGTATAGTTCACGGTGGTATTTCACCCGAGACTATTATAGCAGGTCGCGACGGCAAATTGCGTATAGGCGGTATATGTATACCACGCTTGCGCAAGGCATCGCACGAGAGTCCTGCCGAACTTTATAGCGGATATGCCGCAATAGAACAATACGGTAAAGGCGACGGCAATTTAAGCGCCGCATCCGACGTATACGCCCTAAGCGCTACGCTTTTCCGTGTGCTTATAGGTACGGTGCCACCCTCTGCCGAGGCGCGTGTTACGTCCGACACACTTTCTATACCTTCACGTTTTGCCGACGAATTACCGCGTCAGGTTCTTGTAGCGATTGCTAACGGTATGCAGGTAAACGCGCAAAACCGTACCGTAGATATCGACGCGTTTAGAAACGAATTGGTTTATGGCGAAACACATGAAAACATTCGCCGTGCGGCAGTTGTTCGTAATGCTGAACAAAAGTCACAACAAACCGAGTCCAAGCAGGGCAAGTCAAGCGGTGTAAAGTATGCCACAGTTTCGGCAGGTATAACCGTATCTGTGCTTTTGATTCTCGTTTTATTGTTTGGACTTATTACGGGTGTTGTTTTTGGTAAACCGTTCCTTATTTTTAACCTTGGCGGTACCGACAGCAACGGCAACCCCGGATGGTCGTTAATAGGAATGATTTTTGGCGATGATGATAACGACATCGAAAACGAGCAAGACATTTCTATGCCTGATTTACCTTCAATCGGTGACGTTGATCCCGATGCAGGCGAATCGGTAATACTATATGAAACACCTGATTTATTAGGTAGTTATTATTACCAAATAGAAGAAGACCTTGATAACAAGTATGACCGCTTCAAAATTAGTATTAAGGGTAAAGAGTACTCCGACAAATACGCTCGCGGTACTATATGCGCCCAAACCGTTGAAGCAGGCACACCGGTACCGTATGAAACCGAAATACAGGTTACAATAAGTCTTGGACCAAAAGAAATATCGGTTGCAAACGTTGTAGGTCTTGATGAAACAAGCGCTATAATGGAATTGCTTAAACAGGGCTTCTTGTATGAAAACATCGAGGTTGTCGAAAGATACGACGTTGATGAAAAACCGGGTGTTGTACTTGAACAAGACCCTGCCTATGGTGACACCGTTACTGCAGAAAGTTTTATAAGAATTTACGTAAATTCTTACGAGGGCGAGGAAGAGGATGATACCTCGAGTGGCAATAGCAGTTACGATACTCCAAACGATACAAGACATAGTAATTAATATACAAACATAATTAAGATTTTTTTTGGGGGGTGAGGTTACGGTTACAATTTTGCTTGCCGTTTACAACGGTGAAAAGTATTTAAAACAGCAACTTGACTCAATACTTGCTCAAACTGTTAAAGATATAAAAATTGTTATTCGTGATGATGGTTCGCGTGACAATTCACCTGCGATTATTGATGAATACTGTAACAACTATCCCCAAACAATTACAAAACTTGAGGGCGCGCCCACAGGCGGCGCAAAGCAAAATTTTGCCACGCTTTTTGAAAGTTGTGACGATGATTATATAATGTTTTGCGACCAAGACGACGTGTGGTTGCCCCACAAGGTAGAAAAAACACTCGACACTATGCGCCAAAATGAGCAAGACGGTAAAATACCTGTGCTTGTGCATAGCGACCTTAAGGTTGTAGACAGTGATTTAAAGGTAATATCAAATTCTTTTTTCGATTTTCAAAAGTTAAATCAAAACGATATTACCTTACCAAAAATTTTGGTGCAAAACTACGTAACGGGCTGTACCGTTATGGTAAATCGCGCACTAAAACAAAAATGCGGCAGTATACCCAATGATTGCATAATGCATGACTGGTGGTTGGCGTTAGTGGCAGTGCTTTTTGGCAAACTTGTATGCATAGATGAACCCACAATGCTTTACCGACAACATTCCGACAATCAAGTCGGCGCAAAGGCGTCGTATGGCATAGCGTTTATTACGCGCAAACTTGCGACCTTGTCTACGGTACGAAAAAATTATAACGATACCTACGTTCAGGCGGAATTGGCGCTTAAACGTTATGGCGAGTGTTTAAGCGATTATAAAAAAGACATTATTGCTACTTACTGCCAAATTAAAAAAATGAATAAATGTAAAAAAATTAAAACCGTAAAAAAATACGGATTTAAAAAATGTACGCGACTTCGCGTTTGGGGTCAATACATTTTAATGTAGAAAGGATTATTTATGAAAAATTTCAAAAAAATCATCACTATATTACTTGCGCTTTGTCTTACACTTTGTTTTGTAGGTTGTGACGAAACAACCAATTACGACAACTTTAAACCCACAGGCGTATACATAGTAGACTGTATAAACGGTGAGATATACGAATACGATATTTACGACGCAGACTTTGCCGAAAAAATGTGGAAAAGATTTGACGGACTCGATATTTACGAAGACCCCGATGCCGAAATGGGTGAAGCGTATTTGCTTTTAAAATTTTATGATGACGACCTTTCGGACGTAATATTTACCATATACGAAAACGGCACTTGTTGTCTTAATCGCGATTACGAAACCTTCTACACTGTAGAATTAGGCAGAACGGCATACGTTGATTTTTGTGAAATGTACGAAACCTACGACCCCGACGCCGTATAATTTTTAAAAAACACAACCCCCACTTAAGTTTAAAACTTAGGTGGGGGTTTAATATTATAGATTTTTATCAATTAACACAAGTAACCGTCGCCTGTCTTGTAGTCGTTTTGTCAACACAATAGAACCGTCCCCCTGTGTTATTCAGAACCGTCCCCCTGTGTTATTCCTGTGTTATTAGTCCTCTAAAGAAATCTTAGTAATATATTCGTAAACAGCGCCAGTAGAAAGTTTTTCCTCGCACGAACAATATATACAAAGTTCTCCATCGCTGACCAATATAAT